>JAGLFC010000165.1 GCA_023144715.1 Gammaproteobacteria bacterium
ACAATAACAACATCAAGGTGTTTTTTGCGAGCATAATCAATGGCACTTAGACCAATATCAACAGGCTTTTGTGAAATATCACTGGGAAAAAATTCAACCTCCACTTCTTTGGCAAGTGTGGCTAATTGTTCAATGGCGGCAGGACGGTAGACATCAGCACTGGCGACAAGCACTGATTTTTTATCGTGTTTGAGCAGTCTGGATAATTTTGCGACACTGGTTGTTTTACCCGACCCTTGCAAACCTGCCATTAAGATGACCGCAGGCGGTTGGGTATTCAACATCAACGTGTCATTAGTTTCACCCATCATAATAACCAGTTCATCATTGACAATTTTTATCAATGCCTGACCCGGTGAAATACTGTCAATCACCTCTTTACCAATGGCTCGCTTTTTAACCTGAGCAATAAAATCTTTGACCACAGGTAATGCGACATCTGCTTCCAGAAGTGCCATACGTACATCACGTAAGGTCTCTTTAATATTATCTTCTGATAAGCGCCCTTGACCGCGTAAATTTTTAACCGTTTTGGCAAGACGTTCCGTTAAACCATCAAACATAATATGACCACACCTTAATATTATTAAAACTAAAAAATGACTGGAGCTAACTATTGAAAAAAGAAGACCATTATAGTAATAATTATTATGACTAGAAAGCTCTTTTTGTTGTATTATGAGGTCATTTGCTCAATTAGCCAAATAAACGGGTTGCCATATACGGTAAAGCAATTTATTATAGCTTAACTATCACTTTATTATCTGAACGATGACTCATTATGTTGATTTTAGGAATTATAACGGGCTTATGTTATTTAGCCTGTACTGTTTGGCTTATTGCCAATCTCTACAATAAAAAAATTATTCAAAATAAACCGAATAAGGGTATTTTAGGACTCACGTTTTTAGCCTTGTCCGCCCATGCCTTTATTCTTTATTCGACTCTGATTACGCCACTGGGCTTGAATATTTCATTTGCCAATAGTTTTTCGTTGGTGGCTTGGTTTATGGTTTTTCTTTACCTGATTGTCGAAATTCGTAAACCTGCTGAAACATTGGGATTCTTTATCTTTCCTATTGCCTGTATCGCTATTTTTTTACAATTATATCAATCTGATACAGTGACGCTCATTGCACGCAGTTTTGAATTACAATTGCATATTCTATTATCTTTACTGGCGTATGGCTTGTTGGCCATTGCTGCGGTCCAATCTATTTTATTATTAATTCAAACCCATTATTTAAAAAATAAACACCCCGGTGGTTTTATACGTTCACTGCCACCTTTACAAAGCATGGAAACACTACTTTTTCAGGTGATACAAATTGGCTTTATCCTGTTGACTTTGGCTTTACTCAGTGGTTTGATATTTTTAGATAATATTTTTGCTCAACATTTATTGCATAAAACTGTATTGTCTATGATTGCTTGGTTGTTGTTTGCCATTCTTTTATGGGGGCGTTGGCATTTTGGCTGGCGCGGTAAAAAAGCCATTAATTTTACGTTAGGGGGTTTTATTTTCTTAATGTTGTCTTATTTTGGTACTAAAATTGTATTAGAAATTATTTTAGACAAAGTTTAATTAAATTTAACATCATTGAACAGAAGCACATTGAGGCAGTATAATTTTGAATGATATTCATTTAGGTATTCTTTTTACCATTTTAGGTATTTTAATCGTATTATCGGGGTGTTTTTCTGGCTCTGAGACCGCTTTAGTAAGCCTCAATCGCTATCGTTTAAAACACTTAGTGGCTTCTGGGCATCAAGGGGCAAAAATTGCCAGCTCATTATTAGAACGTCCTGATCGCTTATTTGGTTTAATCCTTATTTTTAATAACTTCATTAATATTTTTGCCTCTGCCATTGCCACCGTCATTGGTTTAAAATTATTTGGTGAAGCAGGTATTGCCATTGCAACAGGTGTACTGACCTTTGTTATTTTAATCTTTTCTGAAGTCACACCCAAAACCTATGCGGCTCAATACCCTGAAAAAGTCGCCT
>JAGLFC010000166.1 GCA_023144715.1 Gammaproteobacteria bacterium
TAACACGTAGTAATCAGGCACTGTCTGAGCTACCACCCGATGTGACGCAGGTGGGTTTAACCATTACCAAACAATCCACTAATCTGGTACTCATTGCGAACCTCACGTCACCCAATGGTACATTTGATAAACTCTATTTACAAAATTATGCAGATATTCATATTAATGACCCATTAGCACGTATTCCAGGCGTTGCCACCATTACCAACTATGGACTCAATAAATATGCCATGCGTATTTGGCTCAATCCAGAACGCTTGGCGAATATGAAAATGACCGCCATGGATGTGGAGAGCGCTCTTAGAGCACAAAATAATCAAGTCGCAGCAGGTAAACTCGGTCAACCACCTGTTCCTACAGGACAATCCTTTGTTTATCAGCTTAATGTACTAGGGCGTTTAAAAACCCCTGAACAATTTGCAAATATTATTATTCGTGCCAATTCAGATGGTACTGTTGTACGGATTAAAGATGTGGGACGAGTCGAATTAGGGGCTGAGGATTATACTTGGTCAACCTCTATGAATGGTAAAACTTCAGCTGCTTTAGGTGTATTTCAGTTAGCGAATGCGAACTCTATTGATATATCAAATGCAGTACATGCAACCATGGAAGATCTGGCTAAACATTTTCCAGATGATATAGAATGGAGCATACACCATGATACGACAGGTTTTATTAAAGAATCCACAAGAGAAGTGATTATTACGCTCATAGAAGCCATTATATTAGTGATATTAGTGGTATTTGTTTTTCTACAGAATTTTCGTAGTACATTAATTCCAACCATTGCGATTCCAGTATCATTGATTGGTACCTTTATCTTTATGCTAGGCTTTGGGTTTTCTATTAATACCTTGACCTTACTGGGTTTGGTGGTGGCAATTGCACTGGTTGTTGATGATGCGATTGTGGTTGTGGAAAATGTGAACCGCCATTTAAGTACGGTCGGTGAGGATGAAGAAGTGGATATGCAAGAAATCACAGAAAAAGCCATGGCAGAAGTACGAGGCCCTATTATTGCCACCACAATTGTATTAATGGCAGTTTTTGTACCCGTCTCTTTTATTCCTGGTATGACCGGTCAGTTGTATAATCAGTTTTCTTTGACCATTGCTATATCTGTGGGTATCTCAGGTTTTAACTCGTTAACGTTAAGTCCTGCTTTGGCAGCTATTTTTTTACGCCCAGAACATGCCAAAAAGAATCGTTTAGAACAAGGCTTTAATAATGCTTTTGATAAATTATCCAATGGCTACGCTAATTTAGTTGAAGTGTTAGTCAAACTCTGGTGGTTAACCGCTCTTATTTTTGGTGGCTTGTGCTTTTTAGCCTTAATGTTATTTGGTTCAGTACCCAGTGCTTTTGTACCTGATGAAGACCAAGGTTTTGTGCTGATTGTCAGTAAATTACCCGCAGGTTCTGGTATTGAACGTTCAGAAGCAGTGATTGATGAAGTGTCTAAAATTGCACTCAGCACGCCGGGTGTTTCCAATATTCAAGCGATACCGGGTTATAATGGTATTGATGCGGTTCAGGATACCTCTTCAGGTGTGGCTTATGTGATGTTTAAACCGTATGCCGAACGTAAGACTCCCGAAACGCAATTAGAAGGTATTATGACTGCCTTGCAAACTGAGTTATCAAAAATTCCTGATGCGAATATTATGGTGGTGAATGCAGCACCTATTCCGGGTTTAGGCTCAACGGGTGGTTTTAACTTTGAAATTAAAGACCTCAATAGTCAGGGTGTCAAAGTATTGGCTAAAGTAGCGAAAGATTTTGTCGAAGCTGCTAATAATCGTCCTGAATTAGCAGGTGTTTATATGACCTTTGATGCGGAAGTACCACAACGTTTTATTGATATTGATCGTGTTAAAATTATGACGCATGGTGTCAATTTAGATGATGTTTTTTCTACTCTACAGATCAATTTAGGTTCTTTGTATGTCAACCAATTTAATAAATTTGGTCGAGTCTACCGAGTGTATCTACAAGCAGAGCAAGATGCTCGTCTCAAGGAGGAAGATATTACTCGCCTGAGAGTCCGTAATGATAAAGGCGAAATGATGCCATTGAGTGCCTTTGTCACTATTGAGAAGATCGTAGGACCTTATAATATTACTCACTATAATGAGTATGCTTCGGTACAAATTAATGGTGATGCTGCACCAGGATTTAGTTCAGGACAGGCAAATGATGCAATGGAACAATTAGCAGAAGATCATCTACCGAATGGTTTTAGTTATGAGTGGACGAATATGGTTTACCAACAAAAGAAAGCAGGTAATCTTGCTCCTATTGTCTTTGCTATGTCATTAGTCTTCGTATTTTTAGTACTGGCCGCACAATATGAAAGTTGGGCGATGCCATTTATGATTTTATTAGCCATTCCCTTAGGATTACTGGGTGCCATTGGATCGTTGGCATTACGTGATATGAATTTGGATGTGTATGGTCAAATTGGTCTAGTACTGCTGATTGGCTTGGTCTCTAAAAACTCTATTTTAATTGTACAATTTGCGAAGGATCTCCATGATAGTGGTACCAGTATCATGGATTCAGCAAAAGAAGCAGCTCGTATTCGTTTACGTCCTATTTTAATGACAGCCTTTGCCTTTATTGTGGGTCTAATGCCATTGGTCTTGGCAAGTGGTGCAGGCGCAAATTCACGTCAATCATTAGGCACAGCCGTTGTAGGCGGTCTCACATTGGCAACCATATTGATTATCTTTGTGCCTATCTTCTATGTCGTTATTGAACGTTTTCGGGAGCGAAAGTCATCATGAAAAATTTTTTTATAGTATTAATATTAGCCACACAATCTGTTAACTTTTGTAATATGGGTACGTACCAATGATAAAACATCTCTTTAATAACAATATTTCTCCATTCATTGTAATGGGAATAATATTACTGCTTACACAGTTATCGGCTTGTAATAAAGAAAAACCTGTTGTTGCACCACCTCCACCACCCAAAGTAGTGACAACACCTGTGCTAGAACAAACTGTACCGTTTATCATGCAGTTTCCTGGCACGGTAACACCCTATAAAGAAGTAGCGATTAAGCCACGAGTATCAGGCTATGTTGGAGCACATCAATTTTTAGAAGGTAGCTTTGTAAAAAAAGGGGATCTTTTATATGAGATTGATCCACAACCTTTTCAAGCCACACTTGATGCCGCTAATGCCAAATTAGAGCAAGATAAAGCAACTTTAGCATTTTGGACTTCAGAACTTAAACGTTATAATAAATTGGTAAAAAGAGGGGCTATTTCTAAAGAAAAACGTGATACCACTGCGACTCGGAAAAAAGAATTTTTAGCAACGATCAATCAGGATAAAGCCGATATTCAACAAGCAAAACTTGACTTGGGCTATGCTCATATTACAGCTCCTTTTGATGGCTGGATTCAAAAAACAAAAGTCTATGACGGAGCAGTGGTTTCTAAACAAGTCACTGAGTTAACGACTTTAATTGCACTTGATCCTATTTATGTTATTTTTAATCTAAGTCGTCAAGAAGCTTATATTATTCAACAATTATCCAAACAAGGTTTAGGTCCTAAAAAACGCAGTGATATGACAGGTTCTATCATTCTTTCCGATGGCACAGCTTATCCTCAAGAAGGGCATGTTGATTTCACTAACTCATCGTTTAATCCTAATACGGATACAATGGAAGCACGTGTTATTTTCCCCAATAAATTACCAGATGATGCCGACAATAACCAAATGATGTTATCTCTAATTCCGGGGCAATATGTCCCCTTAAATTTAACGGTCGGTCATCGTCCTAATAGCTTATTAATTCCAAAAACAGCCTTGATAGAAACACAAGAAGGGAGCTTTGTTTTTACCGTCGATAAAGACAATAAAGTTAAAAAGCAGATGGTTACAACAGGCGTTGCCTATAAAGGTTCTTGGATAATAAAGAAAGGCTTGAAAAAAGGAGATGTGGTGGTCTCTCAAGGCACACAAAAAATAAAAAAATCAGGTGTACAAGTGTCGCCTGTTAAAGCCAAAAAAGACAAACCTGAGTAAGATAAAGTATTTATTATTAGAATGATATATTTGTTTAAGCAATGGGGATAGTAAAAGAAAAGATTGTACCTCTTGTTAGATTGAGATTTGCCCATAAACGACCTCCATGTTCTTCAATAATAGAGCGACTAATAGACAGTCCCATCCCCATACCTTCGGTCTTAGTCGTATAAAAAGCATCGAATAACAAATCACTGTCTTGTTCTTGAGTACTAATACCCTTACCATTATCTTGTACTGATAGTTTAACGGCTCTTACTCCTTCAAGTTGGGCAGAAATAATAATAGTATTTTGTCTATGAATCCCTTTTGTCATAGATTCAATAGCATTGATGATTAAATTACATAGTACCTGCTGTAATTGCACATTGTCACCTAATATCGGTGGTAAATGAAAGTCAATATTTTGCTTGATGAGGATATTGTGTTGTTCTATTTTATTTTGTAAAAGCATTAAGGTATTGTAAATCATGTTCTTAACAGAGACAGGCTTTTGTTCAAAAGGCTCTTTTTTTAATGCCATACGTATCCGTGTTAATATTTCTTCAGCATGTCGATTGCCCATAATAATGCCATTTAATGCTTGTTTAATATCACTTTCGGGTATTGGTTTCTTGATAAGAAAACGCTGTGTATTCTGAGCATAAGTACGAATAGCAGATAAGGGTTGATTCAATTCATGAGCCAAAGAAGCTGCAATTTCTCCCATAGATAATAGTTGTGATATATGGTTACGTTCATCCCTAAGTTTTTGTAAAGCCTGTTCTGCTTGTCTACGTCGGCCTTCTTGAATAATTAAAGTCAGTAGTATAAATATAAGGATTAAAATACTGGATATTGCTACCACGACTTCTTGTTTATAGGTGCTCCAAATAGAATTATCTTGATCAAGAATAATACTATCAGGAGGCAGTTTATCCATATTAATGGACCAATTTTTAAGGGCTTGCTTATTAAATAGTATTTGATGGTCACTGTCTATTAAATTCAAAGTTTTTGGTGATTTTCCTATTAATATATTTTTTGCTAGAGTAGCAAATTTTTTACCCTGATAGTCAGCACTGAGTAAATTTCCTCCGACAATATTGTATTTTATATAAGGCTTTAGAATACCAAATATAGGGGCATTAGCTCGCTGAGATATTTGACCTAGAATGTCTTTGGCCACAAAAGAATGACCTTTTATATCACGAAGAAAACTTAAAAAGAGAATTACGGCATTATCGGGTAATTGTGATACTTTTAAAAGCAACTCTTCTAGTGATAAATCATCCAAATAATGAGTTGTAAAAGGGTCATTAAGCTGTGAGAGAGATTTTTGGGTAATTGCTTTGAATTTTTGATCAGTAAGTGATTGACCTGTAATAATAAATAAATTTTTTCTATCGGGGAGTAATTGTTGAATAATCATGCTTGTTTTTTTTACATCAATTCCCCAATACGTTAACAACCAGTTTTCCTTTAATAAATATTTAGAGCTGTCTTTTAATTGATCGGTTACTAAAATCAAAGGAATATCACCAAATAAATCAATAGCATATTCGGACATTAAATCACTGGTTTCATTACCAAATGCGATGACTAAATCAATTTTTTGTTGATGATATTTATAGCGATAGAGATCAATAATTTTATTACGATAAATTTGATCAGGGAAGCGTGATTGATCAGTGTATTCTACATCCAATATAAATGAATGGGATGATTGAGACACTAGATTTTTTCTTAGGCTTTGTTCAATATGAAAGGCAAAGGGTAATCCCTGTTTATATGAAAAAATTGCTAAAATTCGTTTGGGAGCTTGATAATGATTATTAGCAAATAGATTTAGACTTGGATATAAGCAAAGAGTCATCACAATAAGGATGCTGTGCAAAAATAAGTGTTTAAATATTTGAATGGGAATCATTTTATCTGCTGATGTGCGAATGTTATAATCATAATTAATCAAGAGTGATTATAACGAATAAAAAGCATAAAATACGATTTATATATTTAAGGCTAATAGGTTTACAATGTTTGATAAAGATAATTTCTATAGATCATTACTGAATGATATGCTGACATTTGTTGCAGTATTGGATTCAAAAGGCGTGGTTTTATTTTGTAATAATTCACCTCTTAATATCGCTGGTCTTAAATTAGAAGAAATACAGGGCAAGAAATTTTATGATGCACCTTGGTTTGCTAATACACGAAAAGAAATTAAATATGATATTGAACAATGTACTCGTGGAGAAAAAACCATGCGTGAAATTCAATATATAGCCTCTGATGGTAGTTTTAGATGGATGGAATGGAATATTTATCCCACTTGGAATAAGCAAGGTAAGATACAATATTTAATTCCTGAAGGACGAGATATTACCGAGTATAAGAAAAAAGAAGAACAGTTACGGCAAAGTCAAAAAATGGATGTTCTAGGTAAATTTACAGGTGGTATAGCTCACGATTATAATAACATATTGGCCATTATTAAGGGCTTTACAGAGCTTATTAATAATAGTATTGATAATGATACAAAACTAACAAAATATACTCACCAAATACAACGTGCTACTGAACGTGGTGCTGTACTGACTCGAAAGTTATTAACCTTTACTCAGCAAAAAATAGCGGATATTCAGGTGATTAATCTAAATGATCAACTGAATGAATTGCAGCCTATTTTAGAAAAAACACTCACTCCAAACATTATACTCATTTATGAGTTAGCAGATAATTTATGGTCACTAGAGCTCAATTCAGGTGATTTAGAAGATGTGATTATTAATATGAGTATTAATGCAATGCACTCTATGGAATCAGGTGGTCAGTTATCTATTCGTACTCTAAATAAGACCTTTGATGAAAAAGAGAGCCATCATCTTAGTATAACAGGGGATTATGTATTATTTATGATCAGTGATACTGGTTGTGGTATGGATAACCAAACGAAAGAAAAAATATTTGAACCTTTTTTTTCTACTAAAAAAGAAGAGGGTACAGGCTTGGGTTTAAGTCAGGTATTTAACTTTATGAAACAAGTAAAAGGGGAAATTGAAGTCTTTTCTGAGCTTGATATAGGTACTCGTTTTGTACTTTACTTTCCAGCCACTCATAAAATGATTACTGAAAAAATACTCTTATCAGAGGATAAACAACGTAATTTTCATGGAACAGAAACGTTATTAATTGTTGATGATGAGCCTTCAATGCTTGATCTTGCATACGAAATTTTGACTGAAAAAGGTTATACAGTATTTACCGCCATTAATGGTAAAAAGGCATTAATTGTCTTAGAACAAGAGAAGATTGATCTCATTGTGTCGGATGTTATTATGCCTCAGATGAATGGCTATCAATTAGCAAATCATGTCCAAACACATTATCCTCATATTAAGATACAAATTGCCAGTGGTTTTGAATCTAATCACCACACGATTATGGAAGATGAACGATTGAGACTTAATATTCTCTATAAACCTTATAATTCTTATGATTTATTAATGAAGGTACGTGATTTATTAGATGATTGCTAGAGCTTGCCTATATCTTTTGAGGGTAATGAATAAGTATCTGCTTTAACTTTTTCGATGGTGCGAACCAGTTCTGCTAAAGACCCTATTTCCATTTTTTGCATAATATGTCTACGATGTGTTTTTACGGTACTTTCACTCATATGCAAAGTGATTGCTATTTGCTTATTTAAAGTGCCATTGAGTACAAGATTAAGCACTTCTTGCTCACGCTTAGTTAAATTTTTAAGACGTTTTCGTATTTTATTAAGCTCATTAGTGGTCGATTGTTCTTGTTTATTTTTATCTAAAGAACGATGAATAATATCTAAGAGTTCTTGATTTTCAAAGGGTTTTTGTAAAAAATCAATAGCACCTGATTTCATTGCTCTAACACTGATAGGGACAGTACCATAACCACTAATAAAAATAATCGGTATGGAAAAACCTCTTTCTAATAATTGATCTTGGAGATCAAGTCCACTTAAACCAGGCATTCTAATATCAGAAACTAAACAACAAGGAATATTAGGTTGTGTGAATGTATCCAAAAACATTTGAGCAGATGAAAAGCTTTCTACTTTTAATCCTACTGAGGTGATGAGTGCGCCTAATAATTCTCGTACAAGTTCATCATCGTCCACAATAAAGACCGATGTATCTATTAAACTCAATGATTTTGTCCTATTTAACACGTTACTATTTAGTCACTATTATAGTAAACTTAAAGTGTAATATATATCAACTATAGTCTATTTTTATTCGTGATTTAATATAATCCAGTAAGGAAATAATATGATGGAATAAGTAATCTGAGATACTGTTATGCAGGGAGCTTCCTAAATAAAGACTGCTCGATGCTAAGACAATACTGATACTACCCACAAGAATATCACTGAGCCAATGTGCCCCTCCAATTAAACGTGGCATAATAAAAATAAAGGCTAACAAAAAACTCAGGCTACCATAAACCTTTCCTGAATAATAGGAAATAAAGACCGCAAAAAAAAGTAAAACAGTGGCATGATCACCAGGAAAACTATCTTTAGAAGTCACCTTTGTGCGTATCTCAGGAAAAATAAGATCCAAGCGAACGGTATTATCAAACATATAAGTGGCACTTTTTCGTGGTAATACATTACTTACTGACCTTACGCACCTATC
>JAGLFC010000167.1 GCA_023144715.1 Gammaproteobacteria bacterium
GTTATTTCATCACGATGTTCCGTGCCTTTTTGTTCAATACACCTAAAACCTGCACCAATTTCAATGCCTTTAACCGCATTAATGCTCATCATTGCATGAGCCACATCGGCATCAAGGCGATCAAAGATAGGCTCTCCTAAGCCTACAGGCATACCACTGACAACAACAGAAACTTTGGCACCAATAGAATTGCCTTCTTTACGCAAAGCATCCATATACTTTTCCATCTCTAACACCTTACTATCATCAGGCGAAAAAAATGGATTATTATTAATACTGTCCCAATTAAATAGCTCATCATCAGGCAATGCAGTTTTAATCGGTCCTAGTTGTGATAAAAAACCACGAATTTTAATACCATGCACATCTTCTAAATATTTTTTTGCAATACCGCCTGCTGCCACACGAGAAGCAGTTTCACGCGCAGAAGAACGCCCTCCTCCACGATAATCACGAAAACCATATTTTTGTTGATAGGTATAATCCGCATGTCCGGGGCGAAAGGTATTTTTTATATTGCCATAATCTTTAGAACGCTGATCTTTATTATAAATCAGTAAAGAAATAGGGGTACCTGTGGTTTTCCCTTCAAAAATACCTGAGAGTATCTGTACCTCATCATCTTCACGACGTTGCGTGGTATGTCGTGAAGTACCCGGCTTACGTCGATCTAAATCAAATTGTAAATCTGCTTCACATAACTCTAAACCGGGGGGGCAACCATCGACAATACAACCAATCGCTTTACCATGACTTTCACCAAAGGAAGTCACCACAAATAGTTTTCCAAAAGAATTTCCAGACATATACGCCATTGACCTTTATAGTAAAGTTAAAGTTTCATTTAAAAAATTGAATTGCCCTTATTGTATCAATAAAATAGAATATAAAAATAGACTCTCCTTTATTAATATTGGAAAATATCCATGCGTGCTTTGATTATTGAAGATGAAATCCAATTACAACAACAAATTGCAACACAATTAAAATCTGAACATTTTATGGTTGATACCACAGAAAGTGGTCAGGAAGGGCTTTTTTTTGCCACTGAATATCCACTGGATATAGCGATTATTGATATTGGCTTACCTGAATTATCAGGCATTGAAATTATTAAACAATTACGAAAGACAGGTAATGCCCTGCCTATTATTATTTTAACAGCTCGCAGTCGTTGGCAAGATAAAGTAGCAGGTCTTGAAGCAGGTGCAGATGATTATCTCGTCAAACCGTTTCAAATGGAAGAATTATTGGCACGTATCCATGCTCTATTGCGCCGTGTTGCTAATAGTAGTAGTGAACAATTAAACTATGGCTCTATTAGTATTATTTCTGATAGTCAGCAAGCCTTTGTTGATAATACTTTGCTTGAACTGACTGAATTTGAATATAAAATTCTTGAATATTTGATGAGACGACATGCTAAAGTCATTACCAAAGCTGAATTATCAGATTATCTCTACCCTCATAATGAAGACAGAGCAAGCAATGTTATCGAGGTCATTATGGCTCGTTTGCGTAAAAAGCTTGATCCGACAGGGCAACTTAAACCAATTGAAACCATGCGTGGTAGAGGTTATTGTTTTACACTCACCACAGAAAAATGACCTCTTTTATTAAACTCTCAAGTCTTAATAGTCGCATTATTTTAGGGGCTATTACCATTGTCAGTAGTTTTGTCGTATTGATTGGCATTACTTTGAGTCATACTTTTTATAATAGTGCTTATTCTGCTTTAAAAGACAGTTTAACAGGACAGATTTATTTATTAATGGCTGATCGTGAGTTTACACCTGATAATCTCAATGCCAGCACTCAATTACCTAATAGCAAAGATGTGAGTCATACCACTTATACTCAATTATTTGCCTATATCACCCATAAAGATGGCAGTATTTTATGGCAATCAGCACCCAATATTAAACCACAACTACCTCCTATCAACCCTTTATTTCAAAAAAATCTTACACATGGTAAAAAAATATTTCAGCACTATGAAATAAAAGGTAAAGACTTCATTAGTTTGAGCATTGCTATTTTTTGGGATCTTGATTCTAAAAAATATCCTTTAATTTATCATATCAGTGATGATGTGAGTCGTTTAAATGATAAAATTTTTAATTATCAATATCAGCTATGGATCAATCTCATAATAATGTCCTTACTCTTATTGATCAGCTTATTTTTTATTCTTCGTTGGGGCTTAAAGCCTTTAAGAGAGGTTGAACAGGAAATTAAAGCGGTCGAAAAAGGTCTGCAAGATAAACTGAATAAACGCTATCCTGATGAACTGATTCCTTTAACCTACAATATCAATCAATTAATTCACTACGAACGTCAACAACAACAACGTTATCATAATGCACTGGCTGATTTAGCCCATAGCCTTAAAACACCTTTAGCGATTATTAAAGGTCAAAATTACACCATTGATCATGCTGATCGCTATATTGATACGGTTAATAATGCTATTTCACGTATGAATTCAATTATTGAATATCAATTACAAAGAGCAAGTAGCCATAGCAATACCTCTCATATTCAATATTTACAGATTAAGCCTATTACAGAGCTATTAATTAAAACAATGAAAAAGATTTATCACGATAAAAATATCTATTTTGAATTAAATTGTCAGCCTCATAGCCAATTTAAAATCAGTGAGGGTGACTTTATGGAGATATTGGGAAACTTATTAGATAATGCCTGTAAGTGGTGTCAAAATAAAATAATTATTGATATACACAGCACGGATACTACATTACAGATAGGTGTTATCGACAATGGTTCAGGTATTGAATTAGATATGATTCATAAAATCAGTCAACGGGGCATTCGAGCCGATGAACTTACGCCTGGACATGGTGTCGGTTTGGCTATCGTACAAGATATTATTGCGGTTTATAATGGTCGAATTAGTTTTATTAATGAGGCAGTAGGAGGATTAAAAGTAGAGATACTGATGCGTGTTTAAATCAATAACTTATCATGACGTGGTCTAATAGACATGGACAGCTCCGTTAAGCATAATTAACTTAACTGAGGTGTAAAAATGACTGATCGGGGTTCACAGTACGCGAGTAGCCTTTTAAGCAATTACTTAACGCTCATGGTGTTAGAGGAAGCATGAGTCGTAAAGGTGACGGTTGGGACAATGCCGT
>JAGLFC010000168.1 GCA_023144715.1 Gammaproteobacteria bacterium
TTCTCGCAACAGAATCTATAAAGGAAATACATTTTATGAAAAATATTTTTACATTAACAAGCGTATCTTTATTGTTATTGTCTTCTATGGCATTTGCTGAGACTAAAACACTAGAAGTAGAGTCTCGTGCGTATAATTCCGTTGCCTCTCAAACAACATCAAATAAGCCAGCACTTACCGCATGGGGTGATACATTAAAACCCGGTATGAAAGCCATTGCGGTATCAAGAGATTTAATTAAAATGGGATTAACCCATAATACCAAAGTTAAAATTAAAGGTTTAGACGGTCATTATTTGGTTTTAGATAAAATGAATAAACGTTGGACGAAAAAAATTGATATTTATATGGGTGTTGACACTAAAGCTGCTAAGGCATGGGGTAAGCAAAAAGTGACGATCAGTTGGACAGTGGCTAAAGATAAAAAATAAGAATTTATACTATGTTTAATATTGCCCTCTATGAACCAAAAATTGCACCCAATACAGGCAATATTATACGCCTTGCAGCTAATAATGGCTGTGCCTTGCATTTAATTGAACCACTGGGTTTTGATTTTGAAGAAAAAAAGCTCAGACGAGCAGGCTTAGATTATCATGATCTCGCCAATGTGACTCAACATAAAAATTATACCGCTTTTTTGCAAGCCATTAAAGGTCATCGCATTTTAGCATGTACGACCAAAGGCAGTCGTTCACATGATAAAATTGCATATCAAGCAGGTGATGTGTTGTTATTTGGTTCAGAAACAGAAGGTTTACCTGTTGCTGTAATGGATAGCATTGCTCCAGAATTACGTTTAAGAATTCCTATGATGCCTGATAGCCGTAGTTTAAATTTATCCAATTCAGTCGCTATTATCAGCTATGAGGCATGGCGACAATTAGATTTTTCGGGTATTTAAACTATTTTATGCCACATTGTCCTTTATGTCGCTCATTAAAAACAACTTTATTTTATCAAGATAAGCGTGATTATTATCAATGTTCTGAATGCTTAATGGTTTTTGTGACTGAGCATCAATTTCTTTCTCTGGCAGCAGAAAAAGCAATGTATGATCGACATAATAATTCACCCGATGATCCTTATTATCGAACCTTTCTTGGTCGCTTATTTAAGCCTGTAGCAGAACGTTTAGCTCCTCAAAGTCTGGGTTTGGATTTTGGTTCTGGACCTGGTCCAACGCTTTCTTTAATGTTTGAGGAAGTAGGGCATAACATGATGCTTTATGATAAATTTTATGCACCTGATGAACAGGTTTTTATGCAAACTTATGATTTTATTACCAGTTCAGAAGTGGTTGAGCATTTATCTCAACCTAGAGAAGAACTAGAGCGTTTATGGTCGTCTTTAAAGCCAAACGGTATTCTAGGCATTATGACAAAGCGGATCTTAAATTATGATGCTTTTACCCAGTGGCATTATAAAAATGACCCCACTCATATTTGTTTTTTTTCGATAAACAGCTTTCAATGGTTGGCTCAACATTGGGATGCCACCTTAATTGTGATCGGTAATGATGTTGTGCTATTGATCAAAAAATAAAAGCTATTGATTAACGGTATAAAATTGTCCTTGATAAGTTTCCAAAGCTAAGAGACGATCTTCTATCATCTGTGTTGGACGCATTTTTTCTTTTGTCCATTGCGGAGCAATTAATTCATCCCAACGACTGGCAACTGCCGCAAGACGTTGTACCGCAATATTGGGCGATAAATGTTGTAAAAATAAAATAACCTTATCAATATACGGTTCTAATTCAATGGGTTCAAATTGACCGTTTTTATACATTGTTGCTAAAGGAGTATGGGTGAGTACATGCAAATTATGGAGCTTTACGTTGGATATGGGTAGAGTATTGAGTATTTCAGCGGTTTGGATGATTTCATCCTCTGTTTCATTGGGTAAGCCAAACATGAGATGAATACCAATATCAACGCCTGTTTGCTGACTGAGTTTGCTAATCGCTTCATAGCCAGATTGTACATTATGACCCCGTTGAAGAAATTCTAAATGGTGATCAAAGAAACTTTGCAAGCCCAGTTCTACCATTACATAATAACGCTCATGCGTCTGTTTTAGCAAAGGCAATACTTTGCTTGGTAAACAATCAGGGCGTGTGCCTAAGACAATACCTGATACTTTATCTTCTGCCAAAGCAATGTCAAAACGATGTTGTAATTCTGATACTCGCTCAAAGGTATTCGTATAAGACTGAAAATAAATTAAAAATTGTTTAGCTTTATAGCGTTTAGCAATTCTATCACGATTAATTCTAATCTGTTCTTGAAGACTTTTATCTCGTTCTAAAGGATAGGCGGCACTGCCCCATTCATCGCAAAAAATACAATGTGGCATACGGCTATTAGGCTGTCTACTAGGACAACTTTCAGCAATACTCACAGAAACTTTATAGACCTTCTCACCAAAATAATCTTTATAAAATTGGCTAATGGGATAATAACGATGATGTGACCAAGAACTAAAATTTTTTTCTAGGTGTGTAATGGTCATTTATACTTTCCAGCCTTTTATAAAATGTATTATCAATGAATGGATCAGTTCATTAGACTGATAATTATTATTAGCAAAGAGATTATGATTAATAGACAGTGTACAAATACCATGGACACTACTCCATAATACTCGACTGGTTTTGGTAATTTCCTGCTCTGAACAATTGGGGGAAAGTATTTTTAATTGAATTTCGATCAGTGAAAACAGGGTATTTACTTGGCTAAGATAACTATCAGGCAATTCATTATGACCAAGTATTTCATTATCAAAAATAAGCTCCCATTGACCAGAATGTGTATGAGCAAATTGTAAATAAATATTGGCATAGGCTAATATGTTTGCCTGAGCATCACTAGTGGAGAGATTAAGGCTTTGGCAATCTTGATAAAGTTTTGTCAATGTTCGAGTATTGACTTGCAATAATAAATCAGGCAGGTTTTTAAAGATTTGGTACAACGTACCCACGGTGTAACCCATTTTTGTGGCAATTTGTCGAGTACTGAGTTCACTGGCTGATTTATGATTAAGTAATTCTTCAGCTGATGTTAAAGCCAATTCTTTGAGTTCTTTACGAGAATGATCACTACGTCGTGCCATTTATTTTCCAATTATAAAAAAATTCAACAATGCTTAATAATTGCCTGAAAGTCATGATTTGTCAATAAAAATTAAAAAGAAGATTAGGAAAGAGGAAAGTATAAAGAAGGTAAACGAATAAAACAGGGTTAAAATGACTCAAATAACCCTGTAAAAAAATAAGTCAGATATTTTAT
>JAGLFC010000169.1 GCA_023144715.1 Gammaproteobacteria bacterium
ATTTTAGACACTTTAAATTGATAAATACGACGATGATCAGCACGAGTCACTTTAAATAATAACTTTCCTAATGTAATTTCTTCACCTCGTTGTGGCATATAACCAAAGGCATTCATAATAATACCACCTATGGTTTCAAATTTATTACTATTCAAGCTAGATTTAAAAAAATCATTAAAATCATCAAGTTCTGTTAATGCTTGAACCACATAGATGCCTTTTCCATGAGAGACAATATTAGCTTCTTCCTCAACATCATATTCATCTTCAATTTCACCCACAATTTCTTCAAGTACGTCTTCAATTGTGACCAAACCTGAAACACCACCATATTCATCAATAACAATCGCAATATGATTACGTTTGACACGAAAATCTTTAAGTAAGACATTGAGACGTTTACTTTCTGGAATAAAAACAGCGGGACGCATATATTCTCTTAAATCCAGAGTATCATGATTTTCTTTGGTAAAGAAATTAAGCATGTCTTTGGCTAAAATAATACCATCTACATCATCACGATTCTCACCAATAACAGGAAAACGTGAATGTGCAGAATCAATAATATGAGGGATAATTTCAGCAACCGTGGCATCACTTTTAATCACCACCATTTGTGAACGTGGTATCATCACTTCACGCACTTGCATATCCGTCACATCCATTACCCCTTCAATCATAGAGAGAGCCTCACTACTAATCACATTACGTGATTGCACATCACGTAAAATTGTTAATAATTGTGCTTTATCATTAATTTCCCCCACTAATGAACGACCTATCTGTTTTAATAGGTTTTGACCTTTCATTGCAAAGGCACGTTTTTTTATCAATCGTTTTTGTGTCATTATTTAAAGCTCATTATGTTGCGAGGGTATCAGGTATTGTGCTGGTTATGGTATTGGTATTGCTCATTTTATGAAGGCAAATACTTAATAAAAATATTCAGTTATGATAGCATAAACTGAGATGAGTTGTTCTAATTTTTCCTTCTATATCTTCTAAAGTAATGTGTTTGTGATCATTTCAATTGTGAAGCAGTCACAATCATTATTTTGGAGTGGATAAACCTCTGTAAAACAGTAAAATACTGTCCACTAACGCTTGATTACTTGCTTTATGAGCCATCAAAATATAATTTTTAAAGCCCAGTGCTTGTGCTTGATCACGCATTTTTTCAGTCACCACTACTAAAGGGATTTGCCAAAGTTTTTCTAAATAAGAATGATAAGAGTCTTGCTTGCTTGGATGATGGTCAGCCTGTGTTAATAGGGCGACTAAATTATACAAACCTTCGCTACTGGTTATTGTGATTATATTAATGTGTTCAAATGTGCCTAATAGTTGTGCTAATTCACAATTTGAATATTGAGGTTGTATGCGTTGATAAACCTCAGCATAATTGACTGTAGCACCTCGTTGCCTCAGTGTATTGGCTAATAATTCACGCCCTCCTAAGCCTCGAAATATAATAATAGATTTATTGTTCACCTTATTTTTTTGTAAGCTATCCAATGCGAGTAATGATTCACTATTATAATTATTTGTGGGAGATATATCAGGCAGTCTACCCAATAATTGCTGTACTTTTTTGGCACTTGCCTGACCAATCGTGACAAGCTTAACTGTTTTCGCTAAGGTACTATGAGCCATGAGTTGTGCAATGCCGTATTTAACCGCATTAGGACTGATAAAAATAGCAAAATCGATAGAATGAATAGTGCTGATTAATTGCTTGGATGCTTCTGATAATATTATTGGCTCAATTTGAATGACAGGTAGACAGATGGGTTTAGCACCATAATTTTCCAATAGTTGGCACAATGGAGGAGCTTGATGTTTAGGACGTGTCACTAAAATAGTTATACCCTTTAATAAATCAATTTGCATTTATCCTCCCCAACACTATAAAATAAACAGCAATTTTACAAAGAATCGTCCTTATTATGCAAAAAAATACACTAAAAAAAATAGTCATCAACACTCTTTTTTTCTTTTTAATTATAAGTTGTGGTGGTGTGTTAGCCGAAAGACCTAAACTTAAACACATTAGTGATCTTCGAGAAACCGCTCAACTCGCAAAAGAAAAAAATCTGCCTATTCTTATGATGTTTGGTACCGATGAATGCCCTTATTGTGAACTCTTAAAAGAAGATTTTTTAATTCCTATGATTATATCAGGACATTATCAAGATAAGGTTATTTTTCGTGAAATCCATATTGCTGCTCATGCCGATCTCATTGATTTTTCAGGCAATAAAATTACAGTCGGTGAATTAAGCCGTCGTTATGGTGTCACTCTATTTCCGACTACTGTTTTTATTGATAGTAATGGTCAGCCACTGGTGAAAAATATTATTGGTATTACCACACCCTCTTTATTTGGTGGTACATTAGATGATCACATTGATAAAGCACTTGGTGTATTGAGAAACAATCAAAACAGTGAGTAATCAACAAAAAAACTGGTCAGTTTATATGATTCTATGCAGTGATGATTCATTATATACAGGAATCACCACTGATTTACAACGACGCTTTGCACAACATAAAAATAAAAAAGGGGCTCGTTATTTTTATGGCAGAGAGCCGTTAAAAATTGTTTTTACTGAATGTGCCAATGATCGGAGTAGTGCCAGCAAACGAGAATATGAAATTAAGCATTATAGTCGAATCAAAAAATTAGCCCTTATTGATTAATAATACTTTCAATGGCGGCTAGTTTTTGCAAGGCTTCACTGCCCTTATCTTTATCGGCAGCAACACAGCCTTCTAATGATCCATAATGATGTTCTAAACAATTTAATAATAATTGGCGAATGGCTCTTTCATCAGGTTTTTGACGTAGAGAACTCGAAAGGTAGAGGGCTTCTAATTGCTTTTCTTTATGATTAAAAAATTCTCTTAATTGTTCTTTACTCCACTCACCACGGCGAACGGCTTTTAATTGCTCTCTATTTCGAGTTAAATCCAGATCACCTTCCAACAAGATCATTTCAATCTCAGAAATTAAGCGTACGACGTGATAGGCAAATTTAGTGGAATAGCCATGTTGATCGTAGTCGGCTCTTCGTGTACTCCCTTCTTGTGGGACAGAATGTTCAGCCTTGTGTAATTGAGCGTAACTATAACCCTTAAACTTATGCCACGCTCCTTTATGTAAAAACAGCTTGCGTTGTTCCCTGACCATTTCACCCACTTGTGTTGAATATAAAATACAACGTCGTGGTACAAAAAGAGAATCAATCATATTGGGGTTATTTTCCATACATAATTGAAAATATTTGACGATAGAATAAATACAAAAATCATATTCCTGCCCCTTGCCCGCATTTGCCTGAGGTTCAATAATATGATGTTGTTGATAGTGTTCAAAACGTTTAATGGGCGTACCAAAACCAAGTATTTCTCCTCGTGTATGAGGAAAGACATCATCACGATTGGGGATGCAAAAACCATAAATATCCCAGTCCGAACTGTCATTGGAAACCCCATAAGCCACCGATCCCATAATGACTTCCATTTGTATGGCATTGGGTAAAAACTTAGGCGGTTGAATAAGTTTCTGCTGGGCAAGACGTTGGATAGTACTGCTCATAATAATACCTTCTTCTTGTTACTGACTTTATATTGCTTGACTTCCTTAATAAATTGCTGGCTCAGTTTTTGAATCGCTTGGTTATCAGAGTGATGGGCATAACGGATCTTAATATAATGATCGATAATGATCTGAATGGCTATTTTTTTTTGTGGAAAATGCTCACAGGCTCTTTGTTTAATGGCTTCTGGTGCATCACTTAATCTGATATTCAGATCGGCTTGATTGAGCTTGTGAATAAATTTTGTATAATAATAATACACCTTATCAATATTTTTATAACGCTGATAAAGACTGATTAATTGAAAGGCAAGTATGACAAACACTAAGCCACCGATCAGTAAAAAAATCAGTGTTTGCCAATTGGCCTTTAAGCCCATAAAATTTAATAACAAACTTTGCTTATTGGTATCATAGCCTAAAATCCAATTATTCCAAGTGTGCTTAATCATATCAATAGACTGATTAATCTGTTGATAAAGCTCATACATGGCTGTTTTTTGCTGTGCTGATAAACTGGGCAAATCAGGTAAATTGAGAGAAGAAAAACTCAAGCGATCCAAATTGGTTTGAAATATATCGTCTTCAATACGTTCAGGCGGTATCATGCCTGTTGGATCGACTCTTAACCAGCCCTCTCCTGCAATCCAGACTTCTGCCCATGCGTGAGCATTGGATTGACGCACAATATAATAATCACCGACGGTGTTTTTTTCAATACCCTGATAGCCTGTCACCACTCTAGCTGGAATGCCAGCGGCTCGCATTAATAACACAAAACTACTGGCATAGTGTTCACAAAAACCACGTTGAGTATCAAATAAAAATTGATCACTGGGGTTATTTAACATCACACTGGGTTGTTTGGTGTAATAAAAAGGTTTCTCTTTAAAATAATGTAAACCGTGCAAGACAATTTGTTTTGTATCAATAAGAGTGTTTTTCCATTGTTGACCTAATTCGTAGGTTCTTGGGTTGCTTCCCATAGGAAACTGACGTGCCAATAATAATTCATTCATACTCATTTTAGAAAAAAAGTAGCCTGTCATTGAGGTGATATGATATTGAGTGAGCTGTTGAATGCGCGTTTGATTTAATAGTTGTAAATCTTGAGTAAAATAAAAGCCTTTGATAGTATCACCTTGTACTTTAATAGGCATCTCCAATGTAAAGAGCCATTTATGGCGATGAGGTTCTAAAGTGATGGTATAACGAACAGCCTCTTGGGTGTTTTTTATAATTTTATTAAAGGGCTTTTGTAACGGTTTTTCTTCGTTTTGTGACCATAAAAAACCATCCGTTTGAGTTAATACAGGGCCACGCCAATAAAGTGTATCGGATGTGGGAATGGTATCGTGAAAATCAACCCGAAAGGCAATTTCATCAGAATCAGATAAATTGCTGACGCTCCCCGGATACATTTTATCGGATAAACCTGTTGTTCCTGCTTGACCGTCTTCTGGTAAACTCCATAATGGCCCTGGCACTCTAGGAAAAAATAAAAAAAGAACAATCGCTATGGGTATTGCCTTAATAAAAAGACGCAATATTAATATCATACTGTCTTTAACAGGTAACGCATTTTGTGGTTTGCGATTAAAAGCACTGAGCATTAAGGTTAAAATAAGGCTATTTACAAATGCAAATAAAGCCAATAATATATCCTGTGAACGTAAAAAATGAGTCATTAAAATAAAATAGCCTAAAAATAATACTAAAAAAATATTACGTCTATCTTGCTCATTATGGATTTCTAATAACTTCAAGCTGATCATAATGGCTAATAAGCTTAATGACATTTTTTGTGAAAATAAAAACCCATAGGTCATCACTAATAGAAATAATGCCAATATGATTAATAGAAAACGAATCATTTTACCCGGTAGGGGAATAATACCAAACGTATGTAAGCTAAAATAAGCTAAAATACTGATAATATAGAGCGTTATCACGATAGGGGCAGTCATCAAATGGGGTAAAAAAATAATAAACAGTACTATCGGCAATAAGCTATAAACATTATTGAGTGTATTTAAGGGAGTCAATGTTTTGAATAACGAGGGGAAAAAACTCATGAAGCCACCTGATATAAAGCAAGTGCTTTGAGGCAGTGGTGTTGATGACTATCACCCTGACTAATATTAATTTGAATATTGGGTAATATCAAACCATAGCGATCACCCTGCAATTCAGCATCAAGAATTAGGCGACAGAGTTGGCTGATTCGATGTTCTATATCACCTTGTAGTTCATGCCAGTTTAACCAATATTCATGATCATTAGCCCCTGAAAATGTCTTGCTTAACAAACCTTGTTCACGAGCATAAGCCTTCCAATGGATATGATTTAAAGGTTCACCGACTTGATAGTTTTTAAAACCACTAAAATCATCAAAGCCACGTCCTTGCTCTCCCTGCCCTTCACTGTCTGAACCACTTTGTGGCTGATGTGTAAAAGAACGTGCAGGACTCGGATAAACCAAAGCATCTGAGTTAAGTTGGATATTTGCCCAAGCACGAAAAAGTCCTAAAGGATATAGGCTTGAAATAGTAATGCTAGGCAGTGTGAGTCGCCCTCTTTGATGAGTGGCATAAAAGAGTGCTAAGGTACTTTTATCATTACAATAAATATCCACACGATTGGCTAAATCAAGTTCATCAGTACTGTGAGAAAATTGCACATCAATAGAATAATGGCTAATTTTGGGACTTAGTAATGGGTGTTTTGATAAGGGTTCAATCAGTAAAGGCAAACTAATGGGGTGAGGACAAAAGACAGGTTTAATATGAGCAAAAGTAAACTGTAGATTTAATAGGTTTTGCTGAGTGGCACGCATAGAAACCAAACCCACGCCCACTAACAAGAAAGCAAAAAAGAACACCAGTGAATTATTAAAGTTAATGGCAGCCGCTAAAATAACCAATACTAAAATTGCATAAATCAAGCCTTCACGAGTAGGAAGAATATAGATGCTTTTTGAGTCTAAAATCGCAGAATCTTGATCGCTGACTCGTTTAAGCAACCAGTTTTTTAATTGTTTTAGTAAATTCATATTATAAGAATAATAAAATGAATTCTAAATTAAAGAAAGGCTTATTATCACTGTTTTTTAAAACTCATTGCTTTTATGCTTAAAATATAGACTTCATTATTTTACAAAAAAGCTATTCTTTATTTTTGTTACGTCTCTGATGATGAGCACGGTCATTCGCTTTACGACCTTTACCACTTTTATTTTGACCACCGTATTTTTTAGGGGGAGGACTATTACTTGAACCACCAGAAAAAGCAGTGATTTTTAATTGTTGCTGACAGACCCAAGCTTTTTGTAAATCTTGAAACACATCCTTAGGCATACCATCGGGTAAATCAACTACAGAATACCCATCAAAAATTTCTATTTGACCAATCATTTTGCTATCAAGACCTGCTTCATTGGCAATAGCACCCACAATATTACCGGGTTTTACACCATGATCATAGCCTACTTCAACTCGAAAACGCTTCATTTCTACATCAGGCATCCCTTTTAAGGGTGTTGCTTGACCACCGAGTGCTTCTTTCTTTCTACGATTACTACGTTCGCCACCACGCTCACCCCTATCACCACGCTGTCTTCTGCTACCACGATCATCAGATTCATTAAAACGCTTTTTATCTTTTAAATGTTTAAATTCAGATTCATTTAATAAGAATGATTTATTATTATTTGAAATATGTGCTAAAGCGGCCGCAATATCAATCATTTCAACAGCATCATTTTCATGCAATTGATTAATGATGTCAGTAAAAATTTTATGATCTTTACTATTTTGTAACTTTTCAATGGTGCTTAAAATAGTCTTTTTATAACGAGCAATACGCAATTCGTTAATATTTTTAACGGAAGGAATTTCCATCTCAGTCATGACTTGTTTGGTGGTACGCTCAATAGATTTTATTAAGCGTGTTTCACGACGAGAGACAAATAAAATCGCTTCACCAGAACGACCTGCACGTCCTGTTCGTCCAATACGATGTACATAAGATTCATTATCTCGTGGTGCATCATAATTCACAACATGGCTAATACGCTGTACGTCAAGACCTCGTGCCACCACATCAGTAGCAATTAAGACATCCAATCGACCACGCTTTAATCGTTCCACAATGCGTTCACGACCATTTTGAGGAATATCACCATTTAAAGCTTCACAAGCAAAGCCCCGTGTTTGTAATTGATCAGCCAGCTCTAGGGTCATATTCTTAGTGTTAACAAAGACCAACATAGCATCATGATCTTCAAGTTCTAAAATACGCGTCAGGGCATCCAATTTGCTTGCACCATAAACACGCCAATAACGTTGACGAATGGTACTAGCGGTCATCGTTTTGGAGGCGACTTTAATCATTTCTGGTTTAACCAGATATTTTTCTGCAATACGGCGAATAACCGTTGGCATGGTAGCAGAGAATAAGGCAATTTGTCGTGAATCAGGGGTTTGATCCAGTACCCATTCCACATCATCAATAAAACCCATACGAAGCATTTCATCAGCTTCATCTAATACCAATGTTTGTATATCACCAATTTTTAATGAGCCTTTACGGATATGATCCATTACACGCCCTGGTGTACCCACAACAATATGTGCACCTCTTTTTAAACCGCGTAATTGTTCACTATAAGGTGCCCCTCCATAAATAGGGACGATGTTAATTTTGGGCAAATGTTTAGCATAGGTTTGGAAGGCTTCTGCCACTTGAATGGCAAGTTCCCGAGTAGGTGCTAACACCAGTACTTGTGTGCGTTTTAAATTCAGCTCAATATTACATAAAATAGGCAATGCAAATGCCGCAGTTTTACCTGTGCCTGTTTGTGCCTGACCAATAATATCTTTGCCTGCTAAAAGATGTGGGATACTCTGTGCCTGTATCTCAGAAGGCGATGTATAACCAGAATCATTAACTGCTTGCAATATAGTGGGTTTTAAATCAAGAGAAGCAAATGATAAATCGGTGGAATTAGGATCGTTTGACATCGACAATGGCCTCGAAGGACAGGTTTAGGAAAACCAACCATTATACTTTATATTGATAAGATAATCACTGACTATATTAAATATTTATGATATAGCCAATGATTAATACACAGTCTTATTAAACGTTTATTAAAAAGAGTGCTTACACTTGACCCATTGCTTCAAAACTTTTTACAAAAGGTGTTGCCATTCTTGGATCTTTAATCATTGCCTTGAAGTCACCTGTTTTAAACTTCATTTTACCTGTAGTGACCGCCATCCCCATACCTGCCATGCCAATTCCCTTACTGAGCCATTTTTCCCAATTTTTTTGATCGGCACGAATATCCCAACTGAGTTCACGATTATCGTATGCACCTGCCACAACGACTTCACCATTTTGTACATCAATAAAACCACGTGGATTATCATCACCAGGTACACCATAACCAATCACTGAATTAAAACCTATTTCAGCTAAAGCGTCTTTTAGAGCAGGATCAGAATTCCAGATACCTTGAAACGATTTCATCCACTCATCATCAAATAAATCTGCCATTTACGTTATCCTCCAATCGGATTAAGTTTTTTATTAAAATAAAATTATTACTACTTATATTACCAAAAACAATTTAAGGTTTTACAACCGTCAAGCCTAAAATAAGCCATGTTTGCATACCACCTCTGAAATATTTTATCTTATTTTCGGGATACCCATGTTTTAGTAAACTTCTAATGGCTCTAGGCGATTGCCCACACCACATGCCATTGCACCATAAAACAATGTCTTTTGCACCAGAAAAATCCCAGTTCTTATTATTATTACTATCACCAGACATCCAACCCCAAAAACTATCATCATCATTAATGGCTGATTTTCGTATCACTCCTAAAGTGATCATCGCTTTGCGCAATTCTTTATCTGTTGGATCAAGTGCAAATGTTGTAAAAGGAATATTAATTGAACCGGGTATGGTGCCTTTTTTATGCCACCCTTCTGTTCTTGCGTCAATGAGCAAGCCAGAACCTTGTTTAACATCTAATGCCAAAAAATCAATCACTTCTAATTCACCTATTGTTACCACTTTTGATGAAGCTTGCATAGGTTGAACACAAAAAGGAGGACAGTTCCGTGATGTTTTTGTAAATCCTCCTTTTAATATATTTTGTGTATTTTGATTACGTTCTATGCGAATAATATTATCTTTATAATCAACATCAATATACGATAGATTATTACTAATACTAACCTCTCGTGCATAAAGAGATGATGAATAAGCAAATAGTACCGAAATACACAGCAAGGAGAAGATTTTTATTGATGTTGTTATTGATAGAGTGTTCATTATGAATCAGCCTTTTATCGTTATATTATTAATGGGTAGAAAGATACATTGATATGATGTTTACCGATGAATTATATAACCGCTTATGTATCTTAAAATTACTATAAATAGTTTCTTTTTTAGTATTATTGAGATCTTTATAAAGATCATAACTTTCGGGGAAACCCTTTTTTAATGCTTGCTCAAAATCTTGTTGATTATTAATAAGCTTTCTTTTATTTAAAATTAATTCTTGTTCATTATTATTTTCTATAGAAGTTTGTTCAAGTTCATCATTCATTTCTATTTCTATTTCTGCTTCTGCCTCTGCTTCTAGTAGTCTTAGATAATCCTGTGATACAGAAAAAACATTTGGCGACATTAAAAAAATAAAACTGATTGTAAGTGTTTTATACATCAGTTTGGAGAGTATTAATTTTTGGAATAAATATATTCTAAATAATTTTAAAACAATAATCATAATAAATATTCTTCTTAGTTAATATTTTTATTAGTAAAAAAGGTCTTTATTGACTTTATTTCATTAATTTTTTTATTAAAATGAGACCTGTTTAGTATTTATACACCTATTTATAGTTGACTATTGCATTAAAGTATATAAAGACAAACCCTAATTCATCATTTTTTTATTGATAAGTTTTGGCTAATATGTGTTTTTATAAATAGGGTTTCAAATATTCTCCTGTATAAGAATGCTTATTTTTAACCAGTTTTTCGGGGGTGGTACACGCAATAATAGTCCCTCCTTTATCGCCACCATCAGGGCCCATATCAATCAACCAGTCTGCGGTTTTGATCACATCCAAATTATGTTCAATAATCACCACAGTATTACCATGATCTCTGAGCTTAAAGAGTACCTTGAGTAATTGTTTAATATCAAAAAAGTGTAAACCTGTGGTCGGCTCATCAAGAATATAGAGTGTTTTTCCTGTATCACGCTTGGAAAGTTCTTTTGATAATTTCACGCGTTGTGCTTCTCCACCTGAAAGTGTGGT
>JAGLFC010000017.1 GCA_023144715.1 Gammaproteobacteria bacterium
GCCGAACAGGCAGCTTAGAAATTCACAAAATACAGCTTATACAAGTGATGAAATAAACACTTTATATCCGATTCATTATACACAATTAAAAAAAGGTACTAAAAAATAAAAATTTAGACGGTCTAGGAATAATGTTTTCTTTAAAAAAAACAAAACTAAGAGGGACTCTCCATTTTATGTGAGAAGGGCAATGTGTGAATTATTAACTTGATATTAAAATATAGATATGGATAAATGAATCATAGAGTATTAGTGGCAGAGAAAGCAATAGTCATTTTATTCAAATGAGGAAACACATAAAATGCAAGATAATAATAAGAAAAAACGTCTATTTGTACTTGATACCAATGTATTAATTCATGATCCCAGTGCTTTATTTCGCTTTTCAGAGCATGATTTATTTGTGCCTATGGTAGTATTAGAAGAGTTAGATAATAATAAAAAAGGACATTCAGAGGTCTCTCGTAATGCTCGTCAAGCCAGTCGTTTTCTTGATGAACTTATTTCCAATACAATCCCCGAAGAAATTTTAAAAGGTTTAAATCTCAGTCAACGTATCTGTTTGGATGAAGACAGTGAAGAAGTTTTATTGGTAAGCGGTAAGCTTTTTTTACAAACCACACAATTATCCACAAAACTCCCCATTACTTTACCGGGGCAAAAAAATGATAATGATATTTTAGGGATTACACTGGCTTTACAAAATAATCCGGATTTACCAGAGGTGACGTTAGTCAGCAAAGATATTAACTTACGCATTAAGGCGGCAGCCATAGGCGTTCAAGTTGAAGATTATAATAATGATCAAGTACTGGATGATGTTAATCTACTTTATAGTGGTATCTTAAATCTCAATGAATCTTTTTGGGATCTGCATGATAAAGAAGTAGAAAGCTGGACAGAAGAAGGACATACCTTTCATAAAATTACAGGGGATGAAGTTAAAAAATGGTATCCCAACCAGATTATTTCTATTGGTGATGATCAAGCCTTTGAAGCCATTGTACGACAAAATAGTGAAGCAGGGGTCATTGTTGAGCAACTCCGACAGTTTTATTCTGAGAGTCATAATGTGTGGGGTATTTCAGCACGCAATCAAGAACAAAATTATGCTTTAAACTTATTAATGGATCCCAATGTAGACTTTGTTTCTTTAGTAGGGCAAGCAGGTACAGGAAAAACATTATTAACCTTAGCCGCAGGTTTGGCTCAGGTAATGGATGAAAAAATCTATCAAGAAATTATTATGACTCGTGTGACTGTTTCAGTCGGTGAAGATATTGGCTTTTTACCCGGAACAGAAGAAGAAAAAATGCGTCCTTGGATGGGGGCATTAATGGATAATTTAGAAGTATTAACAGAAAATGAAGAAGCAGGAGAATGGGATAAGCAAGTCACCAGTGATTTATTGGCAACACGAATTAAAATTCGTTCACTGAATTTTATGCGGGGTAGAACCTTTTTAAATCGCTATATCATCCTTGATGAAGCACAAAATTTAACCTCAAAACAAATGAAAACATTGATTACCCGTGCGGGACCAGGCACAAAAATTGTCTGTTTGGGCAATCTTGCTCAAATTGATACGCCTTATCTAACAGAAACAACCTCAGGATTAACCTTTGTTGTGGATCGTTTTCGTCAATGGGAACATAGTGGTCATGTCACACTCAAACGTGGCGAACGTTCCAGACTGGCTGATTTTGCTGCTGATGTCTTATAATATAGATTATGAGCCTTTTACGCCCACTCGTTTGTTTAAAGATCGGCATATTCAAACGATGTTTTCAACACTGTTTAGACAACAAGCAATACCTGAAATAGAACGTGAATGTTTTGAATTAGATGATGGTGATTTTGTGGACTGTTATTGGCATCATCCTGCCATTAAACAGGATAATCGTCCTATTGTTATATTATTTCATGGATTAGCAGGATCATTTCATTCACCTTATATTCAAGGTACCATGCACTCATTGAGCAAAGAAGGTGCAAGTGTTGTATTGATGCACTTTAGAGGCTGTTCTGATAAAATGAATCGTTTATCACGTTCTTATCATAGCGGTGATACTGCGGACGCACGATCATGGATAGAGTCATTGCAACATCGTTATCCTAATAGTCCACTTTTTGCGATTGGTTTTTCACTGGGCGGTAATATGCTGTTAAAATTATTAGCAGAATGGGGTGATGATACACCGCTTTGTGGAGCTATTTCCGTCTCAGCTCCTATGCAATTAGACAGTTGTGCAAACACGATGAATCAGGGCTTTGCTCAATTTTATCAATATGTATTACTCAAAAATCTTAAACGACATTTATTAGAGAAATATAAGCAACATGATATGAAACATTTAATTGGTATTGATGAAAATCAAGTCAGACAATTAAACAGTTTTTGGGCTTTTGATGATGTTTATACAGGGCCTATTCATGGGTTTACATCCGCAAAAGATTATTATCAACAATGCAGTGCCAAGCAATATTTACCTGCGATTAGAACAAATACTCTGATTCTTCATGCGTTGGATGATCCATTTATGTTACCTGATATTTTACCCAAAAAAAATAGCTTACCTCCTTCTGTGCAACTTGAAGTGCATGACTATGGTGGGCATCTTGGTTTTATAAATGGTTGTTTTGTTAAACCTTATTATTGGTTGGATAGTAGAATGAAATTATATTTTACACAACATGTACAGTGTTAATCAATGAGTTGATGAATGACACCTATTAAAGAAGTACTGACATTACCTCAGTGTGAAATATTATCTAATTTGATTAATGTAGCACAAATTATTGTGCTTATTCTCGATAAAGAAGGAAATATTGTTAGCTTTAATCATTATATGGCACAAATATCTGGTTATCCTTTGGATGAAGTACGCGGTAAAAACTGGGTTGATACTTTTTTAATTAAACATGAGGTGTCAGAGCATTCGTTTAAGGGTAATATTAATTCTATACGCATTAAAGAGGGTACAGAACGAATAATTGAATGGTTTGATCATAAAATTTGTGATGATAATAAGAATATAGAAGGTATTTTAAAAATTGGGTTAGACATTACGGATAAAATGTTGTCTGAAGAAAAATTGACTATTTTTAAGCGTTTTGCCGAAGCTTCCAATCAGGGATTATGTTGGACCAATCTGACGGGACATATTCAATATTCTAATCGTGCGTTTGCTAAAATCGTTGGTGAAAGACATCAAAATGTTTTATTGGAAAAAAATATGATTCACTATTATTTTTTGTCTAAGGAACAACATAAACTGAAACATGAAATTTTTCCCAATGTATTAACAGAAGGTCTCTGGTCAGGTGAATTGCTGATGCAACATCAATCAGGTGAACAAATTAGCACACATAATCACTTATTTCTTATACGCAATAAACAGTTAAAGCCTCTTTATATTGCCACTATTATTAATGATATGAGTGATCATAAAGAATATAAAAAAAATTTAGAATATATTGCTTACCATGATTCTCTAACTCAGCTACCTAATCGTGTGTTACTGACACAACGTTTACAAAAAGCCATGCAAACAGCAAAAGATAATCAACAGTATTTAGCAGTGGTGTCTTTTGATCTTGATGGCTTTAAAAAAGTAAATGATACTCATGGACATGATATTGGTGATCAATTATTGATAAAATTGGCTGAATATTTAAAAAGTATTACTCGTGAAGGAGATACTCTTTCACGTATAGGAGGGGATGAATTTGTATTTGTATTAACCAACTTATTACATAAAGAACATTATTTACCTTTATTGGAACGTTTTTTGACTACTTTTTCAACTTCGATGAACATTGGTCAATTAAGCTTTCAATTATCAGCGAGTATTGGTATTAGTCTCTATCCTAAAGCTGATGATATTGATGCTGAACAATTGATTAGACAATCTGATCAGGCAATGTATCATGCAAAACTTTCAGGAAAAAACTGCCATTACATTTTTGATGATGAACAAGATAAAACACTCAGAGGTCATCATCAAAGTATTGCACGTATCAGAGAGGCAATGCGTAACAATGAATTTGTACTCCATTATCAACCTAAAGTAAATATGCGAACAGGTGAATTAGTCGGGGCTGAAGCCTTAATTCGTTGGCAACATCCAGAGCATAATTTATTGTCTCCTGAAAAATTTATTCCCATTATTGAAAATGATATTCTTTCAGTGGAATTAGGCTATTGGGTGATTGATACCGCTTTATCCGCATTAAAAAATTGGCATTTATTAGGACTTAAAATTGTTGTAAGTGTCAATATTAGTGCAATACATTTATTACATACAGGTTTTGTTGAGCAGTTAAAAAAAATTCTTGGTCGTTATCCAGAAGTCAGTAACCATTATTTTGAGCTGGAAATATTAGAAACCAGTGCAATAGAAGATATTGAGCTTGTTTCAAAAATTATGTGTGATTGTCAAAAAATAGGTGTCAATTTTTCATTGGATGATTTTGGTACAGGCTATTCTTCTTTAAGTTATTTAAAGCGTTTACCTGTTCAAACGATTAAGATCGATCAAACATTTGTACGTGATATGTTGGAAGATCCTGATGATTTAGCAATATTAGAAGGTATTATTGCCTTAGCAACGGCTTTTAAACGTCATTGCATTGCTGAAGGTGTTGAAACCGCAGAACATGGTGAATTATTATTACAAATGGATTGTGAATTGGCTCAAGGATATGGTATTTCTAGACCAATGGAAGCAGAAAAATTACCTATTTGGATTAAGCAATGGAAACCTGCCCCTATCTGGAAAAATGCTCAATCGGTTAAACGCAAAAATTTACCACTGATTTATAGTAGTGTAGAGAATTATGCTTGGATTCATAATATTGAAAAAAAACTGACGATAGAAAGTGATGTTGATCTCTCTCAGGTGCATTGTCATTTTTCTCAATGGCTGACTCATGTCGGTAAAAAACATTATGGTTTTTTTGATGAATTAACGAGTGTTGCCTCACTTCACCATAATATTCGTCAACTGGGAATTGAAGTGCTTGATCAGATAAAATCTAATCAAAGAGACAACATAGAAGAAAAAATAACAACACTTTATAAGTTACAAAATACACTATCATTAAATATAAAAATACTGATCCATAAAATCCAAAATTAAAAAGTGATGGTGAATGGTGTGTTTTTATTATCCACAACGTAACTCTGTACCATTGGCTGCTTCATGAATGCCATTGGCATTTGTATCTTTAGAAAATCTAGCACGACCTGTTTTACTAATAATAACAACTCGTGCATAGTGATGATCATTATTTTTTGGACATAATTTAAAAGAGCCATTTTGTGATAAAGTCAGTCCTAAAGGAGTGAATCTCATATAATGTCTAGATCCAAAGGCACTTAATGAGATTTGATAATCATATTTTTGAGTATCGGATTTAATAATGGTTTCACCAGCATCTTTTCTACCATCACTATCATTATCAATAAATAAAATCCAGCCATCACTCCAAATACCATTACAATTTAAACCGTCATGGCTATGGCATAAAGTGGCTACTTTATTTGCTTTAATGGCTTCACTACGGGCTAAAAAAATAACGGACATGAATTTATTCACTTCACTGTTTGCTTTTTGAGTGTGTATCATATTGGCAAAGCTAGGTGTTGCTTGAGAAATAATAATTGCTAAAATAGCAAGGCTTATCATCAATTCAATTAAAGTAAATCCTGATTCTTGGTTAATGTTAAAAAATGTTTTCATAATATACTTCCTTTTAATTATTGATGATATTATTTTAACGCTAAAAATATAAAAGAACAGTCGGTATAATCTGAAACTTATGTAAGAATATAATGACTTTTTGTGTCATCTATGTGTGTTTTTTAAAGAGCTAATATGTACTTATCCATACGATTTAAAATTATTTTTTTGACCGTTATTCCTATTGCTATCATCTATTTATTAATTTTTGGTTTTGGTATTTATCATATTCAAAAACATTATTTTGATGATGTTGAAAAAGATTTAACGCGCTTAACACAGCATTATGCAGGGATTTTTTCTGGGTTTTTAAGTGAATCAGCACAAATTGCACGTTCTACTGCGGCTAATATTGAACAAAACTCACAGATGACTGAGCATCAACTTTATGCTCAAGTAAAATCTAATTTAAGACATAATCGTATTGTTTATGGTAGTGCTATTGCATTTGAACGTGATCCAGAATATGACAATGAATTATTTGCACCTTATGCTTATCGAACATCAGGAAACACTCAAACCCTAGATATTGCTGATATTACTGACTATACCAATGGGGGGTGGCAATGGTGGGATTTGGTTAAAAAAACTCAATATCCTGTTTGGACTGATCCTTATTTTGATAAGGGTGTGAGTAAAATTGTGATGGCAACCTATGGTGTCCCTTTTTATTATAAAAAAAAATTTAGAGGGGTTGTTACCATTGATGTGCAGTTAGAAATCCTTGAAGAAAAAGTCGACCAAGGTATTGATGTGGCTCTGGATCTACTTATGATCACAAAAAAAGGAGATTATGTTTATCACCCTGATGCACAGCAAATTATGACTAATTCTATTTATAAGGATGCAAAAAAATATCAGCGTCCTGATATTAAATTATTGGCAGATAAAATGACCTCAGGTGAAAGGGGAGTGATGCAATTAACCGGTTGGGAAACAGAGAAACGTCAATGGGTGGCTTTTTATCCTATCTTCAATACAGAATGGAGTATTGCTCTGAGAGTGCCAGAATATCTTGTTTTGGCAGATGTGAGAAAAAGAGAATTAGAAATTGGTGGAATATTACTTTTTTCACTTTTTTTGATTATTATGACCGTTTGGTTGGTGATTGGTAAAATAACACAACCTTTAGCACGATTAACCTCAGGGGTAAAATCAGTGGCAGAAGGTAATTTGAATGCTACGGTGAAAGTGAATAGCCATGATGAAATTGGCTTGCTAGCACAAAACTTTACTGATATGGCTGTTAAGTTAAATCAACGAGAACATGATATTCGTAAGGCACGTTCACAAGGATTTAGCCGTATTGTACAAAGTTTTAAAGGGAATTATTTTTATTTTTCTCAAGATATGAAAGGCAATATCAGTCATGTCAGTGATTCTGTTAAAAAAGTATTAGGCTATAAAAAAACTGATTTTCAAGAATTTGTGGAACAATATCATACGGCAATTACGCTTAATGAAAAAGCCACACGATTCATTAATTTAACGCTTCAAGGAGAACAACAAGAAGCCTTTGAATTAGAAATTATGGCAAGTAATGGCGAATTATTACGCTTTGAGGTGATTGTCGTGCCTGTAAAACATGATCATGGAAATGAAGTTGCATTAGAGGGAATGGCTCATGATATTACCCAACGAACCCGAGAAGAGGAAAAATTTAGAGTCTTATTTGAAAATTCTTCTCAAGCAAATGTATTGTGTTCTGATCAAGGTATATTAGACTGCAATCATGCTTTTTTAGCTTTATTTGGTTATCAAAATAAAGATGAAGTGATGGGAACACATCTTTATTCTTATACTCAGGCCATTCAAGCCAATGAGCAAGCTTCTTATGATATTATTAAAAAACTCAAAAATCAGGCGATTGATATAGGTTATCAGCAACATGAATTGCTCTTTGAAAAACTTGATGGTGAAATTTTTCCAACAGAGTTAAGTTTAACAGCAACAACAATGAATGAACAAGCAGTGTTTATTGGTGTTATTCAAGATTTAACAGAAAGAAAGGTAGCAGAACAAGAGATTATTCATGCCAAAGAGATAGCAGAAAAAGCGAATAAAGCAAAAAGTGAATTTTTATCTAATATGTCTCATGAATTAAGAACGCCTTTAAATGGAGTATTAGGCTATGCACAAATTTTACAAAATGATAAACAAGTCACTCATAATCAGATGGAAAGTTTAAATTCTATTAAAAGTTGTGGGCATCATTTACTGACATTAATTAATGATGTATTAGATTTATCTAAAATTGAATCAGGTAACATGGATTTTGTGATTACCGCAATTGATTTACCTAAATTGATAAAAAGTGTTGATGATATTATTATCCATAGAATTTCGGCTAAAGATCTTAAATTTGAATTAAAATTACAAGACAGCTTACCTTATGGTATTCAATCAGATGCGACTAAATTACGTCAGGTTTTATTAAATTTATTAGGTAATGCTATTAAATTTACTCATAATGGTACGATCACAATGGAGATTAAAGAGCAATTAGAACCACAAGGACGATCACTTTATTTTTGTGTTTCTGATACGGGTATTGGTATTCCTGATGAACAGCAAACAATTGTTTTTGATGCCTTTAAACAAGCACAGGATGGTATTGATGCAGGAGGTGGTACAGGTTTGGGTCTAGCGATCAGTCAAAGACTGATTCAAGAAATGGGAGGCAGTGATCTTATTTTAAACAGTCATTATGGTCACGGTAGTAGCTTTTCCTTTTCTTTACCGTTAATTGAAGTCAATGATGAAGAATTACTCACACCACAAGAAAATATTGATAATAATACCTTACTTCCTTTATTGGAAGACGGGCAAGATATAACAATATTGATTGCTGATGATCGAGCCATTAATCGTAATATTTTAAAAAAATTATTAACTAATGCAGGCTTTAAAACAATAGAAGCAATTGATGGTAAAGAGGCAGTGATAAAAACAATTAAGTATAATATTCCATTGATTTTAATGGATATTCGTATGCCTGTTATGGATGGTATACAAGCAACACAATTGATTAGAAAAACCTTAGTAACCAGTCCAATAGCACGTAAAGTGATTATTATTGCGGTAACAGCAGGTGTCTTTCCAAAGCAAAGAGAACAAATAATTGCGATAGGTATGGATGATTTTATTGCCAAACCTTTTAATTTTTCAGAAGTGTTTAATAAAATTGAACAACATCTTGGTGTGATATATAAAAAGAACATTCTTTCTGTAAAAAAATTGGAGAAAAACATATCTAAAACATTAGATAAAGAACAATGTTCTCAATTATTTCTACAAATGAAACAGGCCTGTGAAACTGGTGATATTGGTCAAATTAATATTGTTTATAAGCAACTTAAAAATTCAAATGCTCTTACTAAAGAAACGAAACAAAAATGGGATTATATGATTAAGCAATTTGATTTTTCAGGTATGGTAAAAATAATTGATGACATTCTTTGATAAGAAATAAATGAAAGTAATCGTTATTATTTTTATAGATTCAATGAATAAAAACGATCACTCTCTTTGCAAATATCATAAACAGTTAGCACTATCTATTTTTGAGATTTCTCTTCATTTTCAATAGCGTCTAGTTCAGAATCCATTTCTTCATCTGTCATTGGTTTATAACGTGATTCAGTCGCATTAGGGTCTGTAGAGGGCTCTTTATTTACTGAAGAATTATCATTGGGTGGTGTAGGATCATTCTTATCTTTTTTTGCTCTTCTATGACCAATAATACGAGAAAATATAATACCTAATTCAAATAAAAGCCAAACTGGAATGGCTAATAAAGTCTGTGAAATAATATCAGGTGGTGTCAATAACATACCAATGACAAAAGAACCAACAATCACATAAGGGCGTTTTTTGGCTAATTTATCGGCATTGGTTACGCCACTAAGAGTCAGAACAATGGTAAATACGGGGACTTCAAAAGCAATACCAAATGCAAAAAACATTTTTAAAATAAAGTCTAAATATTGACTAATATCAGTCATCATTGCCACACCATCTGGTGTTGTGGCACTAAAAAAAGCAAACATTAAAGGAAAAACAATATAAAATGCAAATACAATACCGCTATAAAATAAAAAGACGCTAGAAGCAATAAGAGGCAGTGCTAGACGTTTTTCATGTTGATATAGACCCGGTGCAACAAAAGACCAAAATTGATAAAAAATATAAGGAATAGCAATAAAAATTGAAGCAACAAGACTGAGTTTAAAGGGAGTTAAAAAGGGTGCTGCGACTCCTGTGGCAATCATAGTACTGCCATCAGGCAATTGTGCTAATAAAGGCTCCGATACTAAATGATAAAGATCATTGGCAAAGAAAAATAATACTAAAAATATGGCAATAACCACCATAACAATACGTAAAATCCGATCTCTCAACTCAATTAAATGTGCCATAAAAGGCTGTTCATTTTCCTTTGATTGAGTCTCTTGGCTAATATTCTCTGTGGTCATAATTATTTTTTACCAGATGTTGTGCCAGAATGAGTAGATGTTGATGATTTATTATTGGGTTCTTCAATATCTAAAATATCATTCATGGTCACACTGCCTTTAAGAGATTCAGTTTTGGAAGAAATAGACGAATTCATTGAACTAGCAGCCTGTTTATATTCTGATGCCAGTTTTTGCTGATCAGTTAAAATACGTTTTAAATCTTCATCTTTTAGTTCTTTATTAATGTCATTTTTTATATTAGCAACAAAACGATTTGCTCGCCCCATATATTTACCAGCAGTGCGTGCTACAGAAGGCAAACGTTCAGGACCAATTACCAATAAGGCAACAATTCCAATGATGGATAATTCCCAAAATCCTATATCAAACATAGTATTTAAACTGCCTACATAATAATAAAAAATATCTAATGACATTCCCTTTTTCTAAGCAAAGAAATAGGAAATAATGTGTAATGCTATAAACCTAAACAGATTCTTTGGTTTTATGTTCTACCGTACCTTCAATCGTTGATCCTGTAGAACTTGAATGGCTATCATTTAATTGTGTGTGTTGTTCTTTATCTTTATTATCTTTTTTTATATCATCATCTTTATTTTCTTCATCACCCATTGCGGTTTTGAAGTTTTTGATAGCTCCTCCTAAATCACCACCGATATTGCGTAATTTTTTTGCACCAAATAAAACAAGTACAATTGCGAGGATAATTAATAGTTCAGTGACACCAAATCCCATTGGATTCTCCTATGTATTTTAAATAAAATGTGTTGAAACGATAATTTTAAATAATCGTTTAAAATCCGGGTAGATTTTTTCCACCCAGTAAGTGAATATGTAGATGAAAGACTTCCTGACCGCCACCTTTTCCAGTGTTTATGATTGTTCGGAAGCCCTCTGATAATCCGTATTGTTGAGCAAGATCAGGTAATTTTAACATCATATAAGCAATAAGATCATGATGTGATTCATTTAATTGTGCCAAACTTTCTATATGTTGCTTGGGAATCATCAATAAATGTACTTCAGCCTTAGGATCAATATCTTTAAACACCAGTATTTTATCATCTTGATAAACAATATCCGCAGGAATATCACCGTCAATAATTTTGCAAAAAAGACAATCACTCATGAATTTATTTCCTATTCGCTTTTTCTTCAAGACCTGAGAGATCAAAGCGACGTTCTAATTCTTTGAGTATATCATCAGGGTTCAGATTATGATGAGAGAGCATGACTAAGGTATGAAACCATAAATCAGCGGTTTCATAAATAATTTCGTCGGCTTTACCGCCTTTGGAAGCCAGAATTGTTTCAGTGGCTTCTTCGCCTACTTTTTTTAAAATAGCATCCAAGCCCTTATGGTGTAGTTTTGCCACATAAGAGCTGTTTGGATCGGCATTTTTGCGCTGTTCTAATGTTTGAGCGAGCATCTCTAAAGTATTGTTAGGCATAATGTTATAATCTGTTATTTATTTTTATAGATAGTCTTAGGATCTTTAAGCACAGGTTCGACCGCTTGCCAGTGTTTATTGTGATCGTTATCCTCAGATAATTCAAAATAGAAGCAACTTTCACGACCTGTATGGCAAGCAATACCGCCTATTTGTTCAATATTCATGAGTACCACATCTTTATCACAATCCACACGGAGTGATTTCAGTACTTGAATATGACCTGATTCTTCACCCTTAGCCCAGATTTTTTGTCGTGAGCGTGACCAGTAAACGGCACGTTTGAGATCAATGGTCATGGCTAAAGAGTCACGATTCATCCAAGCAAACATCACCACTTTGCCTGTTTTTTCATCTTGTGCAATAGCCGGAATAAGACCTTGCTCATCCCATTTTAAGTCATCTAACCAATTATTCTTATTGTCCTGTGTCACAATCGTGTTTTATCCTCTCTATATGTGTCTACTATAGACGCATTTCAATGCCCTTATCAGCTAGATGATGTTTTGCTTCTGCAATACTGTATTCTGCAAAATGAAAAATACTGGCCGCTAATACGGCATCCGCATGACCTTCAATCACACCCTCTGCAAGGTGATCTAAATTGCCCACCCCTCCAGAAGCGATGACAGGGACAGCCACTTGATCGCTAATAGTGCGAGTTAATGGCAGATCAAAACCTTCTTTTACACCGTCATTATCCATACTTGTCACCAATAATTCACCTGCGCCATAGCGAACCATTTTCTTTGACCATTCAAT
>JAGLFC010000170.1 GCA_023144715.1 Gammaproteobacteria bacterium
TAGCACAACCTGATGATCTTCAGCAACAAGCTGATAATTATGTGATGAGCAAAGCGACTCAAAAGGTGAACTCTGATGATGTCTGGTATTCTTTAACGACCATGTATCAATTTCCAAATATTAACAATCGTAAAATAAATACTCAAAAAAAATGGTTTATAAAACATAAATCCACAATAGAAAAAATTTCTGAACGTGCAGAACCTTATCTCTATTTTATATCAGAAGAAGTAAAAAAACGTAATATGCCCGGTGAAATAGCACTCTTACCGATTATAGAAAGTAGTTTTAGAACCCATGCTTATTCGAGTATGAAAGCATCAGGTTTATGGCAATTTATACCTGCTACAGGACGTTATTTTAATTTAAAACAAAATTGGTGGTATGATGGTCGACGTGATGTTTATAAATCAACGTTAGCGGCATTAACTTATTTAGAGCAACTGAATAAATACTATAAAGGTGATTGGTTTTTAACATTGGCTGCTTATAATGCAGGAGTAGGTAATGTTAATAAAGCCATCAGAAAAAATCTAAAAAAAGGTTTGCCAATTGATTATTGGTCATTAGCGTTACCCAAAGAAACACGTCAATATGTGCCAAAACTCATCGCAGTATCTCGAGTCATTGCTGATCATAAAAAATATAATATTAGCCTAATGCCCATTAAAAATAAGCCTTATTTAGCCTTGGTGAATACTCAATCACAAATTGAACTGGCGGTGGCTGCTCAAATCGCAAATATGACTCTTGAGGAGATGCGTGCGTATAATCCTGGCTTTAAACGTTGGATAACCGATCCTGATGGGCCCCATCATTTATTGATTCCATTGGATAAAGCGACACATTTTAAAAGACAGCTTGCCTCTTTAGATAGAGTAAAACGAGTCAGTTCTTATCAACACAAAATTCGCTCAGGTGAAAGTTTAGGACTGATTGCTCAAAAATATGGTGTCTCAATCTCTGTATTAAAACAAGCCAATCAACTCAAAAATAATCGAATTCGTACAGGAAAATATTTATTTGTACCTGTAGAAGCCAATAATAGCACTAAAGGGTTTGCTAAAATATCCAAAAAACGTTCTAAAAGCACCTCTTATAAAGTCCGTAAAGGAGATTCCTTCTGGCTTATTGCTCGTCGCTATAATGTCTCGCATAAAAAATTAGCTGCCTTAAATAATTTTTCAACAGGAGATAAGCTTGTTATAGGAAAAAAGATTAAAATTCCCTCAAGTACCTTATCTGTAAAGAATAAAAAACGAAGTAAGAATAAAACGATTGTTTATAAAGTAAAAGCAGGCGATTCACTTTATACCATTTCAAAACAATTTAAAGTGACGATTAATGAACTCAAACGTTGGAATCATTTAAATAGCAAAAAATATTTACAACCGGGGCAACACATAAAATTATTTATTGCATCGAGTTAATCGAGTTGAATAAAATTTATTATTTTAATATTGTGAGTCATGAAGAGGTGTCTCACTCAAGTACACGCTATAGATTAAAAAGAGGTCAAACACTTTTTAATAATCTTGTGATTAATCATATCCATACGCCAGCAAAATGTGGTGGTAAAGGCATCTGTGGTGGTTGCCGTATAAAATTATTATCAGAACAAAAATATTGCAACACAATAAATCAAAAAGAAATGAGCCTATTAAGTGAGCAAGAACGACGAGAAGGTTGGCGACTTTCTTGTCAACTTTATTGTATACATAATATTACTCTCTCTTTAGCATCAGAATAAGCCAATATAGCCCATATTGATCAGTAGTTTTCTTCTTAAAATTAAAATCTATACTCTTTTTTATGAAAAAAAATTAATTATTAATCATAATATCTTGTATAATGAGCAGTTAAGCTCTATATATACACTTTCACTAAATTTAGATTGTAACGAGGATAAAACATGCAAGTTTCTGTAGAAACAAAAGAAAATCTTGAAAGAGAAATGACAGTTGAATTTCCAATGTCAGATATTAATGGTGAAGTAAATACCCGTTTACAATCTTTAACAAAAACAGCACGTATTAATGGTTTCCGTCCAGGAAAAATTCCTATGTCGGTCATTAAAAAACGTTATGGTGTTACTGTTGAACATGAAGTACTTAATGAACAATTACAAAAAAGTTATTTTGAAGCCATCAAACAAGAAGACCTCAAACCCGCAGGTCAACCTAAAATTGACTTAATTGAAAATGATGATAAAGACAATGTGTCTTATACCGCTGTTTTTGAAGTGTATCCTGAAATTAGTGTTGCTTCTTTAGAGGGTCAAGCCTTTGAAAAAGCGAATGTTGTGATTGCTGATGATGACATTGATCTTACTATCAAAAATATTCGTAAGCAAAATCAAACGTTCGAGACAGTTGAAGCTGCAGTTCAAGATGAAAATCAAGTCATTGTTGATTTTGTTGCTACCATTGATGGTGAAGCATTTAAAGGTAATGAAGGTAAACAAGTCCCTGTGACGCTCGGACAAGGTCAAATGATAGAAGGCTTTGAAGAAGGTATTAAAGGTGCTAAAGCAGGTGATGAAATTACCTTAGAACTTAAATTCCCAGAAGATTATCATTATGCGGATGTGGCAGGCAAAGATGTGAATTTTGCGATTACTGTTTTAGAAGTCAAAGAAGTGGTTTTACCAGAGCTTAATGATGAATTTTATGTAAAATTTGGTGTCTCTGAAGGTGGTAATGACGCATTTCGTGTTGAAGTCAAAAAGAATATGCAAATAGAACTGGATAAAGCCATTGCCGCAAAAGTAAAAAATCAAGTAATGGATGCTATTCTTGACGTGCATGAGATTCTTACTCCTAAAGCATTAGTCGAAGAAGAAGCGTCTAATATGGCAAAACAGATGCAAGAGCAATATCAAATGCAGGCTCAAGACGAAGCCTCATTACAAAGTGCTATGTTTGAAGAACAAGCAACTAAACGCGTTTCATTGGGTTTGTTGTTGGCTGAAATTATCAAAGCAAAGGAAATTAAAGCATCAGAAGAGCTAGTAATGGAAAAGATTAAAGAATTAGCCGTGACCTATGAAAATCCAGAAGAAGTAATTAGTTACTATATGTCTGATAAAAATAAATTAGCAGAAATGGAATCGTTTGTTTTAGAAGAAATGGTGGTTGATTGGGCCTGTGAACAAGGAGCTGTGAATGATAAAGATTATAGCTTTACTGAATTTATGAACCCTGAAAAAAAAGACAAGTAATAAACACTGGATAAAGAGTAACATGTCTTTAAAAAAGTAATGTGTATGTGAATGTTTATAAAGAGGATTGTAATACAATGATACATAATCAAATCAGCCAAGGTTCTGCTCAAGTAGATGCGCTGGGTATCGTACCAATGGTTATCGAACAAACAGCAAGAGGAGAACGTTCCTTTGATATTTATTCACGATTGTTAAAAGAGCGAGTGATTTTTTTAGTTGGACCTGTTGAAGATCAAATGGCTAACCTAATTGTGGCACAATTACTCTTTCTTGAATCTGAAAATCCTGATAAAGATATTCACCTTTATATTAATTCTCCGGGTGGTTCAGTAACCGCAGGTATGTCTATTTATGATACCATGCAGTTTATTAAACCTGATATTAGTACCATGTGTATTGGTCAAGCAGCCAGTATGGGTGCTTTATTATTGACAGGTGGGGCAAAGGGTAAACGTTATTGTTTACCTAATTCACGTATGATGATCCATCAGCCTTTGGGCGGTTTTCAAGGGCAGGCATCGGATATTGAAATACATGCACAAGAAATTTTAACGTTAAAAGAAAAGCTTAATCAGATTATGGCACATCATACAGGAAAAGAGTTAAGTACGATTGCTAATGATACGGATCGAGATAATTTTTTAAGTGCAGATGCAGCCGTTGAGTATGGTTTGATTGATCAGGTCATTACGAAACGTGCAGTAGAAGAAAAAGAATAAGCGTTTATTGATTTAATCGCTATAAATCTAAAATAATATACTATTCCTATTGAGGTTTGTTTTATGAGTAATGATAGTAAAAATGATGATGACAAGCTATTATACTGCTCTTTTTGTGGTAAAAGTCAGCATGAAGTCAAAAAGTTAATCGCAGGCCCATCGGTATATGTATGTGATGAATGTGTCGAACTGTGTAATGATATTATTCGTGAAGAAGTTAAAGAACAACAGGGTGGCTCAGTACCCGGTAACAAACTACCTACACCTAGAGAAATTAATACGACTTTAGATGAATATGTGATTGGTCAAGCCATTGCTAAAAAAACCCTTTCAGTGGCCGTTTATAATCATTATAAACGTTTGGAAAGTGGTTATAAAAAAGACGATGTAGAATTATCAAAAAGTAATGTCTTATTGATTGGCCCTACAGGTTCTGGTAAAACACTCTTAGCAGAAACATTGGCACGCTTATTGAATGTGCCTTTTACTATTGCCGATGCCACAACATTGACCGAAGCAGGCTATGTGGGTGAGGATGTCGAAAACATTATCCAAAAATTACTACAAAAATGTGAGTATGATGTTGAAAAGGCACAAACAGGCATTGTTTATATTGATGAAATTGATAAAATTTCACGTAAATCAGATAATCCCTCAATTACTCGAGATGTTTCAGGTGAGGGTGTACAGCAAGCCTTGCTAAAATTAATTGAAGGTACGATTGCATCAGTACCCCCTCAGGGTGGACGCAAGCATCCACAACAAGAATTTTTACAAGTCAATACGGCTAATATTCTCTTTATTTGTGGTGGAGCATTTTCAGGACTAGACAAAGTCATTCGTCATCGAACTGAAAAAGGAGGCATTGGGTTTGGGGCAGAAGTCAGTGCTAAAGATGATAGTAAGAGTTTTGGTGAATTATTAGATGATATTGAACCAGAAGATTTGACTCGCTATGGTCTTATTCCTGAATTTGTAGGTCGTCTACCTGTGATTGCCACCTTACGCGAATTAGATGAAAGTGCGTTAGTGAGAATATTAACAGAACCTAAAAATGCCCTTGTTAAACAATATAGTAAATTAATTGAAATGGAAGGTGCGGACTTAGAATTACGTGAGGATGCCCTTAAAGCGATTGCTAAAAAAGCAATGGAAAGAAAAACAGGTGCACGTGGTTTGCGATCTATTTTAGAACAAACGCTATTAGATACCATGTATGATTTACCTTCTATTGATGATGTTGAAAGTGTTGTGGTTGATGAATCTGTTATTAATGGTTTATCTAAGCCTTTACTGGTTTATAGCAATGAAGAAAAAAAAGTATCGGGTGAATAATAATGGAAGATGAAAATACACAGGTGTATCCTGTTTTACCCTTGAGAGATGTGGTGGTTTATCCGCACATGGTAATCCCTCTTTACGTGGGACGTGATAAGTCAATTAAAGCCCTTGAAGCGGCCATGGAAGATGATAAAAAAATCCTGTTAATCACCCAAAAAAATGCGTCTGATGATGATCCATTATTAGATGCAATGCATTCAGTTGGTACGATTGCTTCTATTCTTAGATTATTAAAATTACCCGATGGCACAGTAAAAGTTCTGGTGGAAGGGGACGAACGAGCTCAAATTGACAATTTGTACACGGCTGAAGAATTTTACACAGCTCAGATCTCTATTTTTGAAAATAAGGCGATGGATGATCGGGAAGCGGAGATTTTAACCCGAACCGTCATGAATCAATTTGATCAATATGTCAAAATGAATGATAAAATACCACCTGAAATTTTATCATCATTATCGAGCATTGAAAATCCTAGCCGTTTGGCTGATACTATTGCAGCACACATGCCCCTTAAAATAGATGAAAAGCAAGTGATATTGGAAATTTCCGATGTGCATAAACGCTTGGAACATCTATTGGCTCAAATGGAATCAGAAATTGACATCTTACAAGTTGAAAAACGCATTCGCAGTCGTGTTAAACAACAAATGGAAAAAAGCCAGCGAGAATATTATCTTAATGAACAAATGAAAGCCGTTCAAAAAGAACTGAATGATATTGATGATGTTCCAAATGAACTGGATGAAATAGAAAGTAAAATTACTAAGAGTGGTCTTTCAGCAGAAGCCAAGAAAAAAGGTTTAGCAGAACTTAATAAATTAAAAATGATGTCACCTATGTCCGCTGAAGCATCAGTGGTCAGAAATTATTTAGAATGGCTGACCAATGTGCCTTGGAAAAAACATTCTAAAGTGAGCAATGATCTCGCTCAAGCAGAAGCCATTCTGAATGAAGATCATTATGGATTAGAAAAAGTAAAAGAACGTATTTTAGAATATCTTGCTGTACAGCAACGTATGAAAAAATTAAAAGGGCCTATTTTATGCCTTGTAGGACCTCCGGGCGTAGGTAAAACATCACTGGGTAAATCCATTGCACGAGCTACCAATCGAAAATTTACTCGTATGTCTCTAGGCGGTGTGCGTGATGAAGCTGAAATACGAGGTCATAGAAGAACCTATATTGGCTCTATGCCAGGTAAAATTATTCAAAACATGTCCAAAATTGAAGTTAAAAATCCATTTTTTCTCTTAGATGAAATTGATAAAATGGCAATGGATATGCGTGGTGATCCCTCTTCTGCTTTATTAGAAGTACTTGATCCCGAACAAAATAATACTTTTAATGATCATTATTTAGAAGTCGATTATGATCTGTCAGAAGTGATGTTTGTGGCGACGTCTAATAGTATGAAAATACCAGGTCCATTGTTGGATAGAATGGAAGTCATTCATTTGTCGGGCTATACCGAAGATGAGAAGTGGAATATTGCTGCCCGTTATTTAATTCCTAAGCAATTAAAGAATAATGGCTTAAAAGAAACAGAACTCACCATGAGTGAAGCCGCTATTAGAGATGTGATACGCTATTATACTCGTGAAGCAGGTGTGCGGAGTATTGAACGTGAAATTGCAAAAATAGCTCGTAAAGTCGTTAAAGAAATTTTATTAAATAAAAAAGTGACTAAAGTTGCGATCACCAGTCGTAATATAGAAAAATACTTAGGCGTTCGTCGTTATCGCTATGGCATGGTAGAACAAGAAGATCAAGTTGGACAAGTCACAGGACTGGCATGGACTGAAGTCGGTGGTGAAATATTAACCATTGAAACCGCAGTAATGCCCGGCAAAGGCAAAAATAGTGTGACAGGGCAATTGGGTGATGTCATGAAGGAATCTATTCAGGCTGCTATGTCCGTGGTACGTAGTCGTTCCAATATCTTGGGTATTCCCCAAGACACTTATGAAACCAAAGATATACATATCCATGTACCAGAAGGTGCAATCCCTAAAGATGGTCCAAGTGCAGGTATTGGTATGTGTACGGCTTTGGTATCAGCATTAACAGATATACCTGTAAAAGCAGATGTTGCCATGACAGGTGAAATTACCTTACGTGGTGAAGTTTTGCCTATTGGTGGTCTTAAAGAGAAGCTGTTAGCCGCATTAAGAAGTGGTATTAAAACCGTCATTATTCCTTTTGAAAATAAAAAAGATTTAGTAGAATTACCCAAAAATATTATTTCAAAATTGGATATTAAACCTGTACAATGGGTTGATGAGGTTCTACAAATAGCTTTGGTGCATCAGCCAGAAGCCATTGAAAAAGAGAAAATCGCTAAAGTCAGTAGAGGGAAAAAAAGTACATCCATAAGAGCACATTAGTACGTTATTAATCGCGTATTATGTCTTGTTTTGCCATAATTAACAGAAATTTAAAATAGTGCTAGATTTTAACCGTGAATTTTGCTTCAATATGTCTGTATTCATCGTTACCATCATGCTAACGAATTAAAAAAGAAGGGGAGTTTTGTGAATAAATCCGAATTAATAAGTGCTATTGCAGAGAATGCAGATCTGACTAAAGTTCAAGCTGGTCAAGCATTAGATGCAACCATTAAAGCAATTACTGATTCACTTGCTAGTAATGAACCAGTCACTCTAATTGGCTTTGGAACATTTGAAGTAAGAAATAGATCAGCACGTACTGGACGTAATCCACGTACGGGTGAGAGTATTCAAATTAAAGCATCAAAAAATCCTGCATTTAAAGCTGGTAAAGCGTTAAAAGAAGCTGTAAACTAAGCTTCTTCTCTGGGGTGTAAAAAGTTATTTAACTTTTTCTCCTCTAGGAAATAATGGGTGATTAGCTCAGCTGGTTAGAGCACCGCCCTTACAAGGCGGGGGTCATAAGTTCGAATCTTATA
>JAGLFC010000171.1 GCA_023144715.1 Gammaproteobacteria bacterium
AAAAAGTACTCAAAAATTTTCTGAAAATAACTTGAATTCTGTTGTATTGGATTCTATTTATAATGTAGATACTTCTCAAACAGAAACAGGTTATATTGAAGAATTACAATTTCAACTTGAAAATAATCAACCACCGTCGCTGACAACATTCAATAATCCAGAACTTGAAGCAATGGTTAAACATGTGGCTGATCAAAGTATTAATACTAAAAAAACAAATTCAATAATGGATATTTATAATAAGGTTCACATTTCACCACAGCAACAAGAAGATTTGCAAAATACAGTGTCTCTATTAGTTGAACGTTCTATGAAGCCTACAGACAAAAAAAAGCCAATCAGTGATAGTGAAAATAAACAACTGGAACAAAAAACACTGGTTGAAAGTCTTAACAATGAAGCAACTGTAAGAAAAAATGAAATGAGAACCATTGTGGTTATATCAGGTGATACGCTCTCTAGTATTGCTAAAAGAGCGTATGGAGATGGTAATTTATTTCATAAAATTTACCGTGCAAATCCAGTGATTATGAATAATCCTAATCGTATTTATCCAGGACAAATTTTGCGTGTACCCTTATAAACAATAACAAAAATAGGAAAATTATGTCTACCAATCAACCCATGTATAATCTTAATTGTCAAAAATGCCAAGTACAATATACATTAGATGATGTTGCCTTTGATTCGAGCTGTCAAAATAAACATACATTTTTATTTGTTTGTCCTAAATGTGGTGATTATAAAGCAACGGCTATGGCAAATATTCCCCAAGACCAATGGCATAAATTTGTGCCTAAAGAACAATTAGAGGATCTTTTGGAAAAACATGCACAGGCAATGAAAAGTCATTAATGGTATGAATTTTATAGCTTGTTTGATTAAATCTGAATCTTAGTCCAAGGGTTATTGATGCAATTTGGACTGATTAAGAAAAATTAGAAAAGTCAAAATTTAATGATTCACTGGCTTCTTGTAAAAATGATCCCTGAATATAATCAGCTCCAGATTGCCAAACCACTGTTAAAGAACCTGCTTCTTCTACATAAGGTACAATGGTTTTAATATTTAATTTATTTGCCTGAGTACATGTTTTTGTTAAGGCTTTTAATTTTTTTGCATCGCTTGAAATGCCCTCAACAACCTGACGATCAAACTTGATAAAATCAATACCACTGACATGTTTGAGTAGTGAATTAGTCTCATCATTATCAATAAAACGATCCATAGAAAAATGACAGCCTATTTTGTGCAATTCTTTTGATATGATTTGTGCTTGGCGTAAATTTTCTGAGATTTGAGAAACAATAATTTGAAAAATAAGAGATTCACCTTTTACTTTACAACGTTTTAAATTATGCACTACCCAAGGTATAAATTTTTCATCACTGAGTGAAGCACTGGTGAGTTTGATAATAAAACGGTTATTAAAACCTAATTTTTGTTGCTCAGAGAGTTTTTTTATCACTTCAGCAATGAGCCAACGGTCAATATGTAGTGAATATTTAGAAGATTCAATAGGGGTTAAAAATTCACGTGGAAAAATAGTATCACCTTTTTCATTACGTAAACGAATAAAAACTTCAAAGTTTTCGCTACTATTACCTGATAAACTTACAAAGGGTTGAAAGACTAAAAACATTCTTTTTTGTTTAATCGCATTATTTATTTCATTGTACCAATACATACCCAATTGGCGGACATTCATATCATTGGCATCTGGAATATGGAAATAAATTTGATTACCGCCTTTTTGAATAGCTGTCGCACTGGCTTTTTGTACTTCGGTTAAGATGCTTTGTGCGCCACTGCCAGAAGAGTCAATTTGTGCAATACCAATACTACAAGTAACGGCTACACTTTTGTCATTGATTTCTGCAATATGATTATCTACATTTAGGCGTATTTTTTCGGCGGCTTGTAAAGCAAGTTCTTTATCAGACATTGTAGCAATTGCACTAAAACGATAAGACTCAAAGCGTGCAAGGAATATATCTTGCGAGATATTTTTTTTAATGAAATGAGCAATATCAATGATCAGTTGATCAGTATTAATATCACCGAGTTTTTCTTTGAGTTCCATAAATTTATCTAACACAATAAAAAATAGATAAGATTTACTATTATGATCAATGGCATGTTCTACTGATTTTTCAAGTTTTTCTAAAAAATAAGAACGATTATAAAGACCTGTTTCTTGGCAGTGAGTATTGAGCTTTTTTAAGGCATCTTGATTAATTTTATCGTTACGAATAATAAGTTGTAGACAAGCTTCACCTTGCATGGTAGCAGGTTGAAATTCCATTTTTATTTGAAATTTAGAACCATTTTCTTTGATACCATTGACTTTTAATATACTATTACTTGGCTCTTCATTATTAGACAATTGACTTTGTTTAGAACGTTCACGCAAAAATTCTTTTAATTTAGCAGTATCTTTTGAATAGACTAAATCCATAATAGGCATTGCTTCAATATCTTCACGACTTTTGTAAGCGAACATTTTATAGTAAGGATCATTAGATAAAATGTGCATACCTTCATGAATATAGGCAATAGCATCGTGAGAACTTTCAATAAGTTGTAAACAACGTATTTCTGAATCTTTTAATTGTTGCTTTAATAAATGTTCATGGCGAAATATTTGTAGCGCTGAAAATTCTTTTTTGACAATTTGAACCATTAACTCACCATCATCTTCATCTTCTATAATGGCATTAAAATTTTGATTAAAAAGACTGAGTTCTTTTTTCTTCATTTTATTACCCATATAAATAATGAGAGCATCATTTTTTTTACTGGATGCTAATAACTTTAATAAATGAGTAATGGTAAGGTTTACAATACCTTCTTTAAAGAGAATCAGATCATAATTCTTTTTTTTAATTGTTTTTGTGAAATCAACTAATTTAGTGACAATTTTAGGCTGTAAAGTTAAGCCTGCATTGCGTAAAATGTTGGTTGTTTTTACAGCGTCATTTTCTGAAGGATCGAGTAACAATAATTGAATGGTATCGTTTTTTTTCACTGACTTAGCCTAATGAAATAAGTTTGGGGTAGAATTTTCTGGCAAGAGTATAACATTTTTATTTATATATAAATATTGAAGTTGATTCCAATTTTATATATAAATATGAGTACTATTACGCAAATTACAAAAAAAAAGGTGTTTTGCTCACTTCACCCGGAATTTCCTTAACTAATTTAGGCAACATATAACCGGGTAATTTTGCTCTGAGCTGTTGATAAATCTGATAAGCCAATTTATCACTGATACTAAAATGAGCAGCTCCTTGAACCTTATCTAATAAATGTAAATAATAAGGAATAATATGATTATCAATTAATGCTTCACTTAATGCTTCAAGCTGATCAACATGATTATTAACCCCTTTTAATAAAACAGATTGATTAAGTAATATACAATGTATCTGATGTAATTTAGCAATACTTTTTTGATTATCAGGAGCAATTTCTTGAGCATGATTAATATGAAGTACAATAATAATACGTAATTGGCAAGAGGTTAATATTTGCAAAAAATCAGTGCTGATACGCTGTGGTTCTACTATAGGAAAACGAGTATGAATTCTTAGCCGTTTTAAATGAGCAATACTATTTAAACGATCAATAATTTGAGCAAAACGCCGATCAGATAATGAAAGAGGATCGCCACCACTTAGAATGACTTCACTGATCGAAGTATCCTTTTCGATCAGTTGAATATTATGTTCAATTTGTGACCATAGATAACCTTTTTCATCATAAGGATAATGACGACGAAAACAATAGCGGCAGTTAATGGCACAACTAGGTGTCACTAGCAATAAAGCTCTACCATAATATTTTTGTAATAATCCTGATTGTGTACAATAATTTGCTTCATCTAATGGATCAATATGATAATCAGGTGTTTGAATAGTTTCTTGTTGAATAGGAAATATTTGTCGTAATAAGGGATCATTAGGATTGCCTATTTCAATTTTACTCACAAAAGCAGTGGGTACTTTAAATTGAAAACTATTATTCGCCTCTTCTGAAAAAAGCATCTGTTCTGGTGTTAATTGTAATTTTTTTAATAATTCTAAAGGCTGGGTAATATAGTTTTTTGTCTTTTTTAGGGGCATGATAAGAAATTATTTTATCGTTTATTAAGTAATATAAATTCTACTTATATTAAAGTATGAGTATCGTATTGTAACGATTTTTAATAGTCGGTCAAACTTATTATTTTATATTCTATGTGTATTGCTAGTCCTATCAATAAATTTTTTATGGATGTTAAACTTAATAGCAGGTCATAGATTCTAATTATATAGAAAAAAATAGGTATCGCCCATTATTTAAAAAACCCTCTAATTTTAATTTTATCATTTGACTATTTGCGATAGATGCTTGAGAATTACGAGTTACGTGAAGATTTAAACCATCCTATTTTATGCAAAATTTGAAAAAACAGGTTCATAATGCAAGATAAAAGCCCAATTGATACAACTATTGATCAAAACATTGACGAAAAAATGACCAGCCAATTACAGAAGACACCGATTGCGATTATTGGTATGGCTTCACTGTTTCCTGAGTCAAGAGACTTACAGGAATTTTGGGAAAATATTGTTGGCAAAATGGACTGTGTGATTGACGTACCTGCGGATCGCTGGGAAATTAATGATTTATATGATGCTGATCCTTCAGCACCTGATAAAAGTTATAGCAAACGGGGTGGTTTTATTCCTGATATTGACTTTGATCCAATGGAATTTGGTCTGCCACCCAATATTTTAGAAGTCACGGACTCCTCTCAATTGTTATCCTTAATTGTGGCACGAGATTTAATTAAAGATTGTGGCTATATTGATGGTGAATTTGACCGACAAA
>JAGLFC010000172.1 GCA_023144715.1 Gammaproteobacteria bacterium
AGAAGGCCGATGCTCTATCCAGATGAGCTACGAGCGCAGATAGTCATTATTAGAAATAATTTTTACTATTTTACAATATAATAAAAACTGACCTAATAATATAATTGGTCGGGGTAGAGAGATTCGAACTCCCGACATCTTGCTCCCAAAGCAAGCGCGCTACCAGACTGCGCTATACCCCGATTAATACCTTTTAACATTGCTTTTATGACCATATTTATTTTATCTATATAAATCAGATATAAATTAATATTAAGCTAAGTTATAATAAAATAAAGTAAAGCAACTAAGTATTAAGTGGGCGTATATTAATGATTTTATTCTTTCAATGCAAGTTTTTTTCTATTTATTTTATATAAAATAAAAATTAATCCCTAAGTTCAACTAATAATTGCTCTTTAATATAAAATAAATTTCCTATAGAATCACTTTTTTGAGTAAAATACAGTCTCACTGATTAATCTATTCAACATGATGGAAAAATAGAGATATGAGCGCACAAATAATAGACGGTAAAACAATTGCAAATGATATTAAAGAAGAACTCAAACAACGAGTAGAACAACGCTCAGACAAAGGCTTGCCTATTCCAGGGCTTGCCGTTATCAGAGTGGGTGATGATCCTGCTTCTGAGGTGTATGTACGTAACAAACGCCAAGCCTGTGAAAAGGTCGGTATCCACTCTATTGCTCATGATCTTCCTTCAAGTACCAATCAAAAAGAACTCTTATCTTTAGTCAAGCAACTCAATCTTGATACTCATATTGACGGAATTTTAGTGCAGTTACCCTTACCTCATCATATTAATCCTGATATTGTAATTGAAAATATCCATCCAGATAAGGACGTCGATGGTTTTCACCCTTATAATGTGGGTCGTTTAGCATTGCGTATGCCTGTATTACGTCCTTGTACACCTCGTGGCATTATGACTTTACTCAATCATACAATGAAAATCACAGAACACAGACTTCATGGTATGAATGTGTGTATCGTTGGTGCTTCTAATATTGTGGGTCGTCCTATGGGGTTGGAACTATTATTAGCAGGCTGTACTGTCACAACTTGTCACCGCTTTACTAAAAATCTTTCTGAACATGTTTCTAATGCTGATATTTTAGTGGTTGCTGTTGGAAAAATGGGCATTGTGAAGAGTGAGTGGATTAAAAAAGGGGCTATTGTAATTGATGTCGGTATTAATCATTTAGATAATGGTCAGTTAGTCGGTGATGTAGATTTTGCGACCGCTCAAGAAAAAGCAAGTTATATTACACCCGTACCTGGTGGTGTTGGTCCCATGACTGTGGCAACCTTATTACAAAATACAGTTGATGCGGCTGATAATTTGCTCAACCAACAAGAATAACCGCTTATTAGTTGAAACATGTACCTAAAATTTTATTAAAGTAAATGACCTAATTTTCCTGCTTTCGTTGATAAATAATGAGCATTATGTGAATTTTCGCCATGTTTCCATGGCAAACGTTCAACCACTTCTATCCCCTGTTTTTCTAATGCCTGTACTTTACGAGGATTATTGGTCATGAGACGTATTTTTTTAACCTGCAAATAATTAAGCATATCATAAGCAATATCATATTCTCGTAAGTCAGCATCAAAACCAAGTCGTTCATTAGCTTCAACAGTATCTGCACCATCATCTTGCAAGTGATAGGCTTTTATTTTATTAATAAGACCAATACCACGTCCTTCTTGACGTAAATAGAGCAAAATACCACGCCCTGCTTCTCCTATATTCTGTAAAGCTGCCTGTAATTGAGGCCCGCAATCACAGCGCATACTAAACATTGCATCGCCTGTTAAGCATTCTGAGTGTACTCGCATATCGACAGGCTCACCATCGGCGACATCCCCTAAAACAAGTGCAATATGTTCTTTGCCCGTTCGTTCATCTTCAAAACCACAAATAGTAAATTCTGCCCATTGTGTGGGAAGTCTGGCTGACTCAACAAACTTTAATGTCACTATGATTCCTTGATTAGCTAAATGGTTTTGCTGTATTGTCACAGCATTTAAGTTATTTCACTATTTTAGCATTATCTAATAGATTATGGAAAATTTCTCTTTAAACAGTGTATAAAATATACCTATAAAATAAAATAGAGACATCAATTATGTTATAATCATTAAAATTTGATCCATTATTTAATCAACAAATCACAGAGAATAAAATATATTATGTCTAAACAATTCAGTTGGCTCAGTTTAAAATCGCTATCAGCTTTTTTATTGTTATTATTACCCATTTCTATGGTAGTGGCTTCAGGGGGCGATACAAACGTCGATCTCACGACCAGTGTGTATGGTATTCTTGCCGTCATTGTTTTTATCAGTGCTTACAGCTTAGTGATTGGCGAAGAATTTTTGGATTTAAAAAAATCAAAACCTGTTTTGGTCGCCGCAGGTATCATCTGGATCTTGGTCGGACTTGCCTATAATTCTATTGGTGAACCCCATGCAGCAGGCGTAGCAGTTAAGCATAATATTGAAGAATACGCGGAATTATTACTGTTTTTATTAGCCGCTATGACCTATATTAACGCCCTTGAAGAGCGTAATGTTTTTGATGCCTTACGTGCTTGGTTAGTGTCTAAAGGCTATTCTTTAAAAATGATTTTTTGGATTACAGGTTTGCTAGCTTTTGTTATTTCTCCTATCGCAGATAACTTAACTACCGCTTTATTAATGGCCGCTGTGGCAATGTCAGTGGGTGCAGGAAATACCCCTTTTATTGTCCTAGCCTGTATTAATATTGTGGTTGCTGCTAATGCAGGGGGTGCATTCAGTCCCTTTGGCGATATTACGACTTTAATGGTTTGGCAAAAAGGTATTGTAGAATTTGAACAATTTTTTGCTTTAATTGTCCCGTCATTAGTGAACTGGATAATTCCTGCGGCAATCATGTCATTTTCTATTCCTAAAGGTAAGCCTGAACCCATTGATGCAGTTGTTGTGGTGAAACGAGGTGGTTATGTAATGATTGGTCTATTCCTCTTTACAATTGCCATGGCAGTGAGTTTTCATAATTTCTTACATTTACCACCTGTATTGGGCATGATGACAGGTCTAGGCTTACTCAAATTTTTTGCTTTTTATCTCAAAAAGAAGGCCGCTTCCGATGAAAAAGCAGAAGTTGCTATCAAAGAAGCCGTTTTAAATACAGAAATTGAGCCAAAAACAGAAAAAGAAAAATATGATATTTTTGGTATTTTAGCACGTGCTGAGTGGGATACTTTGATGTTTTTCTATGGCGTTATTTTATGTGTCGGTGGTTTAGGTACATTAGGTTATTTAGCCCTGATTTCTGATCTTATGTATTCTGGTGCGGGTATTATGGGAACCGGTACAACAGGAGCCAATATTATTGTGGGCGTACTCTCAGCCATCATTGATAATATTCCAGTAATGTTTGCGGTCTTAACTATGAATCCTGATATGTCTTTAGGTCAATGGCTATTAGTAACGCTGACTGCAGGTGTGGGCGGTTCATTATTATCTATTGGTTCAGCCGCAGGTGTAGCATTGATGGGACAAGCAAGAGGCATATATACTTTCTTTGCACATCTAAAATGGTCATGGGCAATTGCTTTAGGCTATGCTGCGAGTATTTGGGTTCATTTGCTCATTAATGCTGATTTAATGGATGTTGCTATTAATAGTGCCAAAACAGCCCATTAATCACGTTTTAAAAGCCTTTTAAGATGCTATCTTCAACGAGACTTAAAAGGCTTTTAAATAAGCACATCACTCATCAAAAAAATGAGTAAACTTTAGATAATCTTCACGCTCAGTGCGATAAGCATTCACCCACGCTTCTTTATCTTCATATCCCAATGCCATGCCACAGAGCAATACTGAATGGCTATCCTGCTTCAATACTTTTTTAACAATTTCAGGATATTCTGT
>JAGLFC010000173.1 GCA_023144715.1 Gammaproteobacteria bacterium
CCATGTTAGCCGTCACAAATTCAGCGATTAATGCCGTTGTGATGGGTTTAGCCACTTTTTTTGTATTGGTCAGTTCTAGTTTTTTGGTGTCAAGTTTTAAACAATGGATACCTCAGCAAGTCCGTATTTCTTTATATATTATTATTATTGCGACCTTTGTTACGGTGGTCGATTATAGTTTATTGGCAATGTTACCTGCTATTCATAAAGAACTCGGTGCTTTTATTCCGTTGATTGTGGCAAATTGTATGATTTTAGGTCGTCAAGAAGCATTTGCTTCTAAGCATAGCGTTAAATATGCTGTCATGGATGCGGTGGGTATGTCAGGTGGTTTTATGATGGCCTTATTTTCTTTGGGAGCCGTGAGAGAAATTTTGGGTGTTGGGGCTTTATTTGGAGTCGATTTATTTGGCCCTAATTTTGAACCTTGGGTGATTATGATTTTGCCACCGGGTGGTTTTTTAACTCTGGGAATCTTGTTATTATTTTTTAATTGGTTCACTGAACATAAAAAACAATTTTTAAGAAAAGTGGCTGATGTTGATAGAATAAATGTCCATAAAGGAACCGATCATAATGGATGACTTACTCTGGATTTTTATCAGTACTGTATTGGTCAATAATTTTGTTTTGGCATATTTTCTTGGTTTGTGTCCCTTTCTTGGTGTGTCAGGACAATTAGAAACTTCTTTTCGTCTAGGTTTGGCAACCACTTTTGTGTTAGTAATTACGGCTTTATGTGCGTGGATACTCAATACTTATGTCCTGATTTATGCCCCTTATTTACGCTTGATCAGTTTTATTGTGGTGATTGCCAGTACTGTACAGTTTATTGAAATGAGTATTAAAAAACTCAGTCCTACTTTGTTTAAATCTTTAGGCATCTTTCTGCCTTTAATTACCACCAATTGTGCCATTTTGGGCTTGGCTATTTTTGCGACTAATCGGGGTTATGGTTTGATTGAAGGTTTAGTGTTTGCTTTGGGGGCAGGAGCAGGTTTTACACTTGCAATGGTGTTAATGGCAAGTATTCGGGAAGAAACTGAACTTATGGATGTACCTGTATTAATTCGTGGTACGGCTTTTAATTTGATTATTGCAGGTATTTTATCAATGGCATTTATGGGTTTTGCAGGATTGTTTAGTGCCCTCTAATCACTTTTATTGAAGGTGTGTTATGACTTATTTGTTATCTTTAATTGCACTGCCTTTATTATGTGTGTTATGGATTATGTTTCAACAATGGCTGGCGAAGCAAGATCCTCAATACAAAGGCTATCAGGCAGGGTGTGCTGGGTGTCGTCGTTCGTGCGATAGTAATATAAAAGAGGCGATGAAACACTCATCTGTTAAAGAATAAGGCGTATTGTTAAATATCACCGCTATAAGCACCTTATTCGTTAGCGATTTTGAATCAGTAATCAATACATTAAACAGTAAATAATTCAGCCCACATATCGTGTTTATTACAAAAGCTTGTGGCAATCAGTTGCTTTTCATCTGTTTTTATTTCAAATACAGAAATAGCATCTTCATCGTCTGATGAAAATGTTTTTTCTGCTAAGACTTCGCCTTTTTGAGTGACGATTGTATGACGAACAATATAATGTTTACTGCTCATCCCATGATCGGTTTCAACGGTGATTTTATTGCCATTAACTGTGACTTTAGGTGCATGACCCCCTATTTTTTTTGCCCACTTTCCAGGATTTTCTTTAGTATAAACAATACCGGCAGGCATATTAAATGCAGGGCTGTTTGCAAGGCTTTGAGTGCTTAATATGACACCGCTTGCTCCAGCAGCAACGGCAATACTGGCTTTTAAAAAATTACGTCTGTTTTCCATTATAAATTCCTTCTGTATAAATTAAATAATTGTATTAACAAGTAACCCAGTATAATACTGGGTTATATTTAATTCAAGTCTTAATTTTCTGTGGAATATTCATATTTATTTTGTCTATAAATGGCGTATAATTCATGGTTTAAAGAAGGATATACAGACTATGACTAAAGTATTTTGGGTCTTATTACTCAGTAGTTTATTACTTTTATTACCTACATTAAAAAGTGTTGCCAGTCACAAAATTAAAGTGATGGCTTTATTTACAGATAAAGCGATGTTGGTGATTGATGGTGATCAAAAAATATTAAAGAAAGGGCAAACTTATAATGGAGTGAAATTAATCAGCTCAGACAGTGATGCAGTTGTTTTACAATTGCATGGACACACAAAAAAGTTTGGCTTAGGTCGTGAGATCTCAACCAGTTATAAAAAATTGGATCCAAAAAAAGAATTGATCGTGTGGAAAGATGACTCTAATATGTTTCGTGTATATGGCAGTATTAATAATCATTCTATGAATTTTTTAATTGATACAGGAGCCACATCGGTTGCAATGAGTTCAGTAGCGGCTAAAAAAATAGGCTTGAAATATAAAAAAGGAACACGAATGCAAGCATCAACAGCCTCTGGCGTAGCTAATGGCTATGCACTGAATTTAGACCATGTTAAAATTGGACATATCAAAATTTATAATGTCAATGCAGTGGTTTTAGAAGGTTCTTTTCCAACAGAGATTCTTTTAGGGCAATCGTTTTTAAGTCGTATTCACATGACTCGAGATGGTAATAAAATGAAATTGAGAAAAAAGTTTTAATTATTTTTCTCTAGTGAAGATCCAATCATTATCATTAGATAACTCTTTATGGTAACAATATCCTGCTTCTTTAAAATGTTTAATACCTTCTACCTCTGTTAATTTATTTTTAAGGATAAAAGCACTCATCATACCACGTGCTTTTTTAGCGTAAATACTAATAATTTTATAACTGCCATCATCACGTTTTTCTTTAAAAATAGGGGTAATCAATTGCCCATCTAACGCTTTAGTATGAATAGATTTAAAGTATTCATTAGAAGCAAGGTTCAGTAAAATATTACTATTACTTTGTTGTAACTGCTGATTAATCAAATTGGTAATACGGCTACCCCAAAAATCATATAAATTCTTGCCTCGTTCATTTTTAAGACGTGTCCCCATTTCAAGTCGATAGGGTTGCATTAAATCAAGAGGGCGTAATAAGCCATATAAACCCGATAAAATCCTTAAATGCTCTTGTGTAAATTGCAATTGATCATCAGAAAAACTTTCAATATTAAGCCCTGCATAAACATCACCTTTAAAGGTTAAAATAGCTTGTTTTGCATTTTGTGGGGTAAAGGGTATACACCAATTTTGATAACGATCATAATTTAATTGTGCTAAATTATGGCTGAGGTGCATTTGTTTTTCTATTTCTGTCACAGAATAACGTTGTAGTATATTGATTAATAAATTTGAATCTTCTAAACAAACAGGCATTGTAAACGCGTCTGTTTGTGGTAAGCTGTCAAAATCTAATTTTTTTGCAGGTGAAATAATAATAAGCATAAGTCTGATTACTCAATAAAACCATCTATACTGGTATAAGATAATATATAAAAAATAAATGTAAACTTTTTTTAATTGAATAACAATAAAAAAATGAAATTTCTCATTATTGTTTATTAAAATTAAGTTTTATAAAATAAGTATTTGGAAAATAATGAAAAATTTAGAAAAACAACACCAATTTTTAGAGCAACTCATTCATTTTCAAATACAAGATCAGTTCAATGAAGAACAAACAAAGTCACTTTATATTGCTTTAAATGCTTTTTTAACAAAGCCTGATGCCTCGGATTATGTTTTAGAGTTGATTGCGGTACGTATTATAAAATTAAGTGTTGATTATGAAGCTTATGTATCGGCTTTAATATTTAAAACACTCCCTGATGAATGTACTAAAGCTGAACTGCTTCAATTGGAAGAAGAATTTTATCATTATATAGAAAAAGAATTATATGGAAAAGGCTTGGATAAAAGGCTCACGCAGAAGCTCATTGAGCAAATTATAAAACAAAATCCCAAGATAACACACTCAATGGCGGAAAAAAAAGTACTCTGTAATTGGGGGTGGTTATTACCTCATGCCTTAACACAATTAGTGATGGATAAAATTATAGATTTATTAGACAACGCTAAAACTGAGGCGAATAGAGGTAAAAAGAAAGGACGTAGTATTCGTATCAAAAAAATGGATTAATATTTAACACTTTAACTATGGAACACAAAAAATGATTAAAAAATGCTTATTTCCAGCCGCAGGTTATGGCACACGATTTTTACCTGCCACAAAATCTATGCCCAAAGAAATGCTGCCTATTGTCAGTAAACCATTGATTCAATATGGTGTAGAAGAAGCAATTGAGGCGGGTTTAACGAATATGGCGATTGTGACAGGACGTGGTAAACGTGCAATGGAAGATCACTTTGATGTTAGCTATGAATTAGAACACCAAATTGAAGGCAGTGATAAGGAAAAACAATTAGACGGTATTCGTCAAATAATGAATACTTGTGTGTTTTCATATACACGCCAAGTAGAAATGAAAGGTTTAGGACATGCGATTTTAAC
>JAGLFC010000174.1 GCA_023144715.1 Gammaproteobacteria bacterium
CTTGCTTCAGCCATTATTGAATCCTCATTTTGTCAATCATATTTGTCCTACAACATCTTTTAACAAATTTCCGTGTGCTTTAGCATCGATTTCTTTGTTAATGACTTTAGCCGCAGCAGCAATAGATATATCCACCACTTGCGCTCTTAGAGATTCTTTTGCACGATTGATTTCTTGGTCAATCTCAGCATTAGCCGCGGTCACGATACGTTTACCTTCAGCCTTTGCTTCTACTTTTGATTCTTCTATTATTTCCGCACTACGCTTTTGCGCTTGAGCAATAATGTCACTTGCTTGCTCTTTTGCTTCTTTAATATAAAGAGCACCTTTTTTTTCTGCCAGTTCCTGAGCATGTATACCACGTTCACCAGCTGCAAGACCGTCGGCAATACGCTTCTTACGATCTTCCATCATCTGAGTCATGGGACCCCAGAGATATTTACCTATAAACCAAACTAATATCGCGAACGTTATTATTTGACCGATAAGAGTTGCGTTAATACTCATCGCCTAATTCCTATATTCATATTTTGTTAGGCTGTCGATAAATTAATATCTTCAGCTAAAATAATCTGCATTTAAAGTCACAATGACTCTAATGAACTCATTAACAGTATTAAGAAGCAGTTTTTGCTGCATCAATCACTGCCGCTGCAAATGGGTTTGCAAAAACAAACCACATTGCCATACCTAAAACAATCATAGGAAAGGCTTCCATTAAACCACCTGTAAATAACATTTGTCCCATTAATTGTGGGCGCATTTCAGGTTGACGTGCAATACCTTCGAGGAATTTAGAACAAATCAAGCCCCAACCTAATGCTGAACCCAGACCTGCAAAACCAAGAATAATACCAACAGAGATCGCTGTTGAACCATAAACTGTAGCCATTGCTGCTTCCATTTGTTTCTCCTAATATTTACTGTATTGTAAAGTTAAAAAGTAAAGTAAAAAAATAAAAAATATTAATGCTCATCAGCATCTTGAGATGCCATTGCTAAATATACGATGGTTAATAACATAAAAATAAAGGCTTGTAGCGTAATCACTAAAATATGAAATATCGCCCATCCTGTTCCAAATGCTATCTGAGGGATTAAGCCAAATAAAGAAGCTCCTCCTAATAAAGCGATAAGCATAAAGATTAATTCACCTGCAAACATATTACCAAATAGACGCAAGCCTAGACTGAGCGGTTTAGCAAGTTCTTCAACGGTGGTCATAACAATATTAACAGGTATCATGTATTTTCCAAATGGGTGGAATAAAAACATTTTAATATAACCTGTAAGCCCTTTAATCTTAATATTATAATAAATAATCAGTACAAATACTGAAATTGCCAATGCAAAAGTGGTGCTTAAATCAGTCGTTGGCACAACTCTCATGTGTTCAATGCCAACAAGTTGCCCCAATCTTGGTAACAGATCAACAGGCAATAAATCCATTGCATTCATAAGGAAAACCCACACAAAAATAGTCAGAGCCAAAGGACCTATCAGTGAGTTACTGCCGGGAAATATATCTCTAATTTGCTGTTGTACAAATTCAACAATCGCTTCTAAAACATTTTGACTGCCTGATGGTGTATCAGCCGTCATGGATTTACCCATTTTATAGGCAACAAACATCATGATACCTGCTAATAACCAGCTATAAAAAAGTGTATCTAGGTTTAATACCCAGAATCCACCTTCACCAATACTGTTATTATGCAAGTGATGTTGAATATACTCAACGGATGTTGGTCCGCTTGCTTCACTAGCCGTTGTACTACTCACTTGACCTCTCCACGATTTTAAATGAATTTCTATTCTTCATTGCCTTCCGCTAGTCACCGTTAGGCACATACTGTGTATCGACTTTATTGGCAATAAAACTCAGTTGGGTAATGGCAAAACCCATCAAAATTGCGAAGGGAGGGAGCTTTAAATACCCCATACCAATGGCCATTAATACTGATATTAAAATAAATTTTTGCATTGCACCAATATAAATTTCTATATAACCCTGTTGTTTATCATTATATGCCACTTCTCCTGCTCGACTGATACGCCATGCCATGAGTAATGTCGCGACTAATGTGATACTACCACCATATAAAGTAGCAAGCATAGTATTGATATTGCCAAAAATAAAAGATAAAAAAGCAATCATCACTGTTAATAGCATTTGAACAATCAATAATCGGCGTACGACTCGACGCATAACAACGATAGCAAAACTCATTAAATTCTTTATTTTCTAATTTATCAGGATTAAATGTATTCTCAAGTCACAAAGTATAATGATTATCTTGTGCTAGATCAACGAAAATCACTCACTTCTAATGTTTATCTCTAAATAGATAGAATAAGCTTTATCTATTAATCATAAGTAATATAATAAAAATTATGAATTTATTGGATTTTAATGATTATTCATCCTTTTATTGATCATTTTATTGCAATTTTTTGTTATTTTTTCCAATGTCGTGTATTAATCGCATATTCACTGACTTTGCCTTTAAAGGGCAAAAGCATCATGCCACTGATCCAGTTTGTTTGCTTTACATCACGGTAGCGATGTATGCCAATCGTAAAACCCAATTGTCCACCACGCGGTTGTTCACGATAAGTACCAAAAAGTCGATCCCAACAGGTGAGATTAAAACCAAAATTGCTATTGGTTTCATCCTCTTCTACCGAATGATGCACTCGATGCATATCAGGCGTGACAATAAACCAACGTAAAAAAGCATCCAATAATTTTGGTAAGCCTACATTAGCATGGTTAAACATCGCCAAAGCATTGAGTATGACTTCAAAGATCACCACAGCCACGACAGGTGCCCCTAAAACAATAATAGTGGCACATTTAATGAGCATAGACAGAATAATTTCTAAGGGATGAAAACGTGCCCCCGTCGTGACATCATAATCCAAATCCGCATGATGCACTCGATGCAGTCGCCAAAGCAGTGGTACGGCATGTACCATAATATGTTGCAGATAAATAATAAAATCCATACTGATAATAGTGATCAATACGGCGAATAATAACGGTATATCATAATAATTAAGGAGTCCCCAGCCATGATGTTCCGCAAAGATTGCCACACCCACTGCGGCCGCTGGAAACAATCCGCGTAATAATAGAGTATTCAAGAAAACGAGTCCTAAATTATTCACCCAACGAAGGGTTTTAGAAAGACTTAATACTCGTCTTGGTGCCAGCACTTCCCAGATAGACATTATCGCAAAAACACCCAAAAAGAAGCTCAATCTTATAAGCACTTCGTTCGCTAAAATATATTCATTTAATGTCATACTGAGGTATACCTATTCAATTATACTGCTTAAACAACACAAGCAAAGGATCATTTCTTTGCTTATTGCTCACAAAAAAGTATTATAAAGAAGATTCAATACCGTCACAAAAATTTATATCAATAATCTATTACCTAAGAGGGAAACAATGAATAAAGTAAAACGTATCGAAATATTTTCCCGACTGCGAGAGGATAATCCACATCCCACCACAGAACTGAATTTTAACTCATCCTTTGAATTATTAATTTCAGTGATTTTATCCGCTCAAGCAACGGATAAAGGCGTTAATAAAGCAACTGCCAAGCTTTATCCGATTGCTAATACTCCCGAAGGCATAATCGCCTTGGGTGAAGAAAGATTTAAACACTACATCAAAACAATTGGTTTATATAATACTAAAGGAAAAAACATTATAAAAACCTGTAAAATTTTAATAGAACAACATAATAGTGAAGTACCTGATGACCGAGCTTCATTAGAAGCACTGCCTGGTGTTGGACGAAAAACGGCTAATGTGGTATTAAATACCGCCTTTGGTCATCCCACGATGGCAGTGGATACGCATATTTTTAGAGTCTCTAATCGCACTAAAATTGCTCACGGTAAAGATGTGGTTGAGGTTGAAAAACGTCTGGTGCGATTAATACCTGATGAATTTATGATGGATGCCCATCATTGGCTTATTTTACTGGGTCGTTATATTTGTACCGCTCGAAAACCAAAATGTGGCGCCTGTTTAATTGAAGATTTATGCGAATTTACTAAAAAAGTCTATGATTAATCAAAAATAAGGTTAAAATTACCGTTTTAAAATTCTTTAGGAACACGCCATGCTCTTTGGTCAAGATAGAAATCAATTACGACAGGTTTATTTTCAAAGTTGGCATAAATTTAAAAATAAGTTACCCATAGAACCAATGGAGTCACTCATTGCTAATTTAATTCAACAACATCCTGAATACCATGATTTTTTTAATCAGTCTGAAGACAATCAAAATAAAGATTTTAGTCCAGAAATGGGACAAAGCAATCCTTTTTTACATTTAGGGATGCATATTTCTATTCAAGAACAACTAGGCACACAACGTCCTCCTGAATTAGCCACTTTATATCACTCTTTATGCACCAAACTAGGCGACAATCATGAGGCAGAACATCAAATTATGGACTGTTTGGGTGAAATGTTATGGACGGCACAACGCAATAATCAGCCACCTAATGAAACTACCTATATAGAATGTATTAAAAAACTGTTATAACAACTTCTTATACTTCTTTTCAGGACACACTTTTAGGAAAAAATATGAAATTAAATACAGTATTCGTTGCAGGTCTTTTTTTATTACTGGGAAATAACAGTTTTGCAGAACACTTTTGTCTTTCTGATCAAAGCAAGCCCACACATTGTGTTAAAGGAGATATTATTCTTATCCAACCCACTTTAGTGCCTAGAACCTGTGATTTTGATGCGGAAATTTTAAGAATGCCTAAAACAGATAAAACCGCTGAATATTTATGCCGTTATACAGGGGTAATATTGGATATTAAAGAATTAAAAAATCGCCGTCGTCCAGCACCAATGAACCCCAACAATGGTATGCGTCCACCGCCTAAGAAGCAAAGTAATAATCCATTTGATAGTATGCCCTTTTTTAAATAAGCATCAACAGAACGTCTTCATTCCCATGCTGTTTTGGCGTGAGAATGAATATTATTACAATAATTTTACAAACGTCTTTTCGCCGCAGTACGCAATCTGAGTGCATTCAACTTAATAAAGCCTTCTGCATCCTGCTGATTATAGGCTCCTTCATCATCTTCAAAAGTAGCAATATTATCATCATACAGGCTATCGGTGTCAGACTGTCGCCCCACTACAATTACATTACCTTTATATAATTTAACACGTACCTGACCATTGACTACTTTTTGTGACTCATCAATCAAACTTTGTAGCATTTCACGCTCAGGTGCCCACCAATACCCATTATAAATCAGACTAGCGTACTTAGGCATTAATTCATCTTTAAGATGTGCCGCTTCACGATCTAAGGTAATTGATTCCATAGCACGATGGGCTTTAAGAATAATCGTGCCAGCGGGTGTTTCATAACAGCCACGTGCTTTCATGCCCACATAACGATTTTCTACAATATCAACACGACCAATACCGTTCTCACCACCAACTTTATTTAGGTATTCCATAATTTCAGCAGGGGTCATAAGTTTGCCATCAATAGCGATAATATCACCTTTTAAATAGTCAAACTCAAGGTAAGTCGGCTCGTCAGGGGCTTTTTCAGGAGAGGTTGTCCACAACCACATAGAATCTTTAGGTTCAGCCCAAGGATCTTCTAAAATATCACCTTCATAGGAAATATGAAGTAAATTAGCATCCATAGAATAAGGTGATTTTTTACCATGTGTTTTTTCAATGGTAATGCCATGTTTTTCGGCATATTCTGTGAGTGTTTTGCGTGATGTGAGATCCCATTCACGCCAAGGGGCAATGATTTTTACATCGGGTTTGAGAGCATACGCACCGAGTTCAAAGCGTACTTGATCATTACCCTTGCCCGTTGCACCATGAGCAATCGCATCGGCACCTGTTTCATTGGCAATTTCAATTAAGCGTTTGGAAATCAAAGGGCGAGCGATGGATGTCCCTAATAAATATTCCCCTTCATAGATCGTATTGGCACGAAACATAGGGAAAACATAATCACGAGCAAATTCTTCACGCAGATCTTCAATATAAATTTCTTTGATTCCAGCAGCCGTTGCTTTAGCACGTACAGGCTCAACTTCTTCGCCCTGCCCGACATCTGCGGTAAATGTTACCACTTCACATTGATATTCATCCTGCAACCATTTGACAATAATTGAAGTATCCAGACCACCTGAATAGGCTAAAACCACCTTTTTCACGTCAGACATTAAGAATTTCTCCTATATTCGTTATTAAAAAATCATTAAAAAAGGGATCAATTATAACGGATTATGACGTTCTAACCTACTTTGATTTGCTTTTTTCTGTATATTAACGATTTTCTTCTTTATCTTGAATAAATTGTTCTATGTCGTCATTTTTTACATGATAGTAAATATCTTCAACCGCTACCGTTGTATTAATTGAATCAAAGGTGATTTCATCACCCAAAAAATACACCGTAGGTTGCCAACCCTCTTTTTTTCTAAAAACATTGATTTCACATATATCTTGCTCAATCACCACATATTCTTCTAAAGAAGGGATATTAAAATACATCAATTTTTTAGTGCTGAGATCATTTTTTCGGGTGGATTTAGAAAGAACTTCCACGATAATAACGGGGGCATGTTTATAATAGTCACTATCATGTTCGTGTGATTGACAAAATACCGCTACATCAGGGTAAAAATAATAACGACTATTCTTACTGATTCTTACTTTCATATCAGAAGAGAGTACATCACAGGGAGATTTATTTTTTATTAAGTAATTACCGATTTCCCTGGCAATATTTTGTGATATAAGTCCATGATTTTCACTCGCTCCTGCCAT
>JAGLFC010000175.1 GCA_023144715.1 Gammaproteobacteria bacterium
CAACTGGGACCGATGATTTTTTTATCCACCTTTACCCTTTGTTATCTCTTTTCAGAACCACGCCATGCCATTACTCGCGCACTCAGTTTAGTTATGTTACTCTCAACCATAGGGGTTAATAATGAACAAACCTATAACTTCCTTTCGGTTGCCAATACTTTTTTAAATAATGGCATGATGATGTTGCTATTAGCGATTATGGCAAGCTTCCCTCGTTCCATAAAACCAGAACATGCGGTTATGCGCTTAATACATCGATTTTTTCACAGCAGTCAGTATTTAATTAATCATATAGACGATCATTTAGTTCATAAAAAGAGTGTTATTCATTCTTGGAAAAAAGCCTTTCATAACAAAGAAATCAGTACGATACCGACCAAACTACTTTCTTGGAGTCCTATTATTGATGGTCATTCAAAAACACCCTCAAATCACACACAATTATTGACCTTGCAACTGTATATTTTAACCTTTCGTATACAAACATTAATGACTGCAGGGACACAATTACAAGATGAAACATTAGTCAAAATTCTATTATCAGATGTTCATATTTGGCGTGATAATATACAAGAATTATTTCAACGATTAGCGCATTCACCTGCTTCATTATCGGCTCAAAAGATACACGAGCAACTGCAAAATCATATTGATTATTTAGAAGATCATATAGAACAAACGATGAATCAGAGAGTGAATGATAAAAATATTAGCAATTTAGATCGTGAAAATTTTTACTTACTCCTTGGTGCTTATCGAGGAGTCTCTGAATCCGTATCTCAATACGCTAAAGTTGCTGAAAAAATTAATTGGGCGCAATGGAAAGAGAATACTTTTTCATGATACTTTTTGAAATCATGATTAATTTTCAACTTTCACGTCACGCAAAAGAAGCGATAAAAGTCGCTTTAGCATTTAGTATTGCCTATCTCATTGCATTACAAGCAGGTTGGCTCAGTCCCTTTTGGGCAGCTTTAACCGTTGGTCAAATCGCCCTTTTTCCTAATGCACAATCGTTACATAATGGTGCTTTACGGTTGTTAGGATTAATACCCGCGGTATTGGTGGCTATTTTAATTTTTGCGGTTGCCAATCAAAATAGATGGCTGTTTGCCAGTCTCGCATCACTCTGGATGATGCTTGCCACTTATTTGATGATTAAAGATAAAAAACGTTCTTATTTATGGAATGTGGCGGGTTTTGTCACCTTTATTTTTTTAACGATTCAATATACCTCCAGTACTGAACTATTTCACCACATAGCCGCTCGTGTATTAGATGCGATCACAGGTATTGTTATTTATACCTTAGTCATGGTTTTTCTCTGGCCTGATAGCAATATCAGTACACTCAAAACCACCTGTACTCAATTAAGCACGATTCAAGATAAAATTTTTACCTTAATCACCACACAAAATAATTCTTTACAAAATAAAAATTTACTCAAGCAAGCGATTAAGCAAGAATTATTTTTAATAGATACTCTTAAACAGTCTTTTTTTGCTAAGGGATCAGAGTCTTATGAAGTACAAGAAGCCACCGAATTTTGGAAAGAATATTATAGTCTATCCATTCAATTAGGACAGTCATTTAGTCGGATGAATAATAGTATTCTAGGGCTGGATAATATTGATCTCTACAAGCTGTTACCAGACTTGAAGCACTATAGAAAGACCATCAATCACCGTTTTATACGAGCCAGTGATATTTTAAAAAATGGCAATCAAAACTTTAGCACTGAAACGCTTCATTTATCCATAAATGAGGCTTATTTCTCAAGCTTAAAGCCCTTTGATCAATTCGCTTTTATATCCAGTAAAAATGAACTTGAAACCGTAGAAAAACTGAGTCAAAAAATATTACGCTGTGCTAATAATATTATGGATGATTCCGTTCATAAAAAAGAAGCCTCAAAAAAAATACCTCTGAGTATATATGACTATTTGATACCTGATATCGATACCCTACACAGTTTATTATTTGTGGGCTCTTTTGTGTTTAGCATATTTTGTGTCTGGATATATTTTGATCCCCCCGGACACATGATGTGGTTTTATATTCCACCCACCGTTGCCATGCTTGTGGCATCTAATCCACGAATGAAAACGAATCAGATGGTCATTCCTGCCTTTTTTATTTTAGGTTTTTTTATGCTGGTGTATTCCGTTATTTTACCGACTTTATCAGGTGTATTAGAATTATTCTCAATACTTTTTATTTGTATGTTTTTAGTCTTTTATTATTTAAACGGTGTGCATCGCGTCATCGGTGTTATTGCTGTGTCAACCAAGCTGATGTTATCGAATGCACAAACGTATGACTTCGCACATATTGCGAATATGACTCTGTTAAGCATCGGTGCTTATATTTCTATTTATATCTTTTCTTATCTATTAGACTCCCCCAAACCACAAAGAGCCTTGTTAAAACAAATGCATCGATATTATAAGAGTGCGTATTTTTTAGCATCGACTATTGTTTTAAAAAATGCTTCAAAAAAACCGATAAGCAAATCCAGTATTCTCTTAAAATTTAAAATAGCCTTTTACCGTTATGAAGTAAAAACACTGCCTTTTAAGCTTCCTTTATGGTCTTCAGCCATTGATCACCAATATTTTTATAAAAATACACCCGATGCAGTCGGCGATCTATTACTGAGTCTTCATGCTCTATCCAATAGTTTTGAAGAATGGCTCAATGCCAATCATTTATTACAACGCTATATCACTATTGATAACGTTCAAAATGAATTAGAAAATTGGGAAAAAAGTATCGAACGTATTTTTCAAGGTTATACGCATAACTTAGATAATATGCTTTACAATAATATACAAAAAGATTTGAATCGACATATTAAAACATTGGAAGATATTATTAACTGCCATACAAAAGAGATTAAAGAAAAAAATTTAAGCAAAGTAGATAAAGAACATATCTTTCGTTTAATTGGTAGTTATCAAGGGCTGAGTCTTGCCCTTATTTCTTATGCTTCAATAGCAGAACAAATTGACTGGACACATTGGGAAGAAGAAGTATTTGCATGATTTTAATAACACTACAAGACAAAATAAATAATTTTCAGCTCTC
>JAGLFC010000176.1 GCA_023144715.1 Gammaproteobacteria bacterium
ATGAATACTATACCTATTGAATTTAGCATTGGCGGTGTTTATATGCCTCCCTTGCTGATGGCATCCATACTGGGAGTGGTGAGTGCATTGATGCTTTCAAGATTATTGAATTCTTATCGCTTATCAAAATACTTTTTTTATCCACCACTGGTTTTTGTCGCACTGTCGATTATATTTACCATGATATACGGCGTTTCAATCGTCCCATTTTAAAGAGAATACAATGACAAATTATATAAAATACATACTGACTTTTTCACTGGTGGGAATTGCCTTAGCCTTAATTTTATTAAGATATTGGGATTATGTGGTCAACCCTTGGACACGCGATGGTCAAGTACGTGCTAAAGTGGTTCAAATTGCTTCAAGGATCTCGGCACCGATTGTCAACCTTCCCATTAAAGATAATCAATTTGTTAAAAAAGGTGATTTGTTATTTGAATTAGATCCCAGAACATTCAAAGCTGAATTGGATCAAGCACAGGCACAACTGGAAGCAACCAGTGATACGGTTAAAGCCCTAGAGAAACAAGTGGATGTGTCAAAAGCCAATGTAAAATCTGAGCTGGCCATGATTGAAGAAGCAAAAACATCCATTTCTCAACTGGCTGCTACCATTGTTAAAAATAAAGCAGAACTCATTCGTCAAAAAAACTTAATTCTTGCTAAGGCAACCTCACAAAAAAGTGTTGAAAGTGCAAGAGCAGATTATGATGTTTCTATACAGCAAGAACTCAGCGCACAAGCAGCCTTAGTGCAAGCACAGGCTAGTTTAGGCGAATCAGAAGCGAACTTAGCCAAGGCACAAGCACAACTGGGTGCCATTGGTGAAGACAATGCTCAAGTAAAAGAAGCATTGGCTGCACTTCGCACCGCAGAACTTAATTACGAATTTACAAAAGTGTATGCTCCTGTAGATGGGTATGTGACGAATATTAATATTCGACTGGGTACACAAAGTGTTGCCAATCAGCCTATTCTAGCCTTAGTCGATAGCAATAGTTATTGGATTGATGGCTATTTTCAAGAAAATTATATTAGAGATATTAAAAAAGGGAATAAGGCCGTTATTACTTTAATGACCTATTCTGATATTCCTCTTGAGGGAATTGTGGATAGCCTTGGTTGGGGTATTTCTCAATCCGATGGCAGTACGGGCTTTGAGCTATTACCCTCCATTAGTGCGACCTTTGAGTGGATTCGCTTGGCACAACGAGTGCCTGTTCGTATTCAGTTAAAGAATTTGCCCAAAGAAATTGCTTTACGTGTAGGCACAACTTGCTCCGTATTAGTCATGACTCAAGGACAACATCGAGACGATATTTCGGCACCGATTTTATTGCAATAATGAGGAAGAAACTATGAAACATTCTTTGATAATGAGAAGTGTCACCATAAGCAGTTTTATTATTGCAGGCTTATTAAATGGCTGTAGCAGTGTTGGACCTGATTATGAAACACCCGCCTCACTCGTAGAGAGTGAATGGTTAACGTATAAAAATCAACAATTGGCAGAAACACCTCCACTCGAAATAAAATGGTGGGAGAGTACCTTTAATGATAGTACATTAAATAATTTAGTTGAAATTGCTTTAAGTGATAATCTGAGCTTACGTTCAGCGGGTTTAAGAGTCCTTCAAGCAAGGCAAAAATTAGCCATTGCTATTGGCAATCAATATCCTCAAACACAAGCATTACAGGGTAATGCTCAAAGTGGTGCTGACTTTCCTGCCTCTGCTTCACAACAGTATAATGCGGGTTTTAATCTCAGTTGGGAAGCCGATATTTGGGGACGTTTTCAAAGACAAATAGAATCCGCTTCTGCTGATCTCGATTATAGTGTCGCCGATTATGACGGAGTGATGATCTCTTTAGTGAGTGATGTGGCACAAAATTATTTAGAGATCCGAACCACCCAAAAACGTTTAGAATTATTTCGAAAAAATTTAAAATTACAAGAAGAAAGCCTGCGTATTACAGAAGCAAAATATAAGGCGGGTGATGTCAGTGGTTTGGACTCTGAACAAGCTAAAACGCTTTTATTTAATACCCGAGCCACTATTTCAAGCTTAGAACCTACCTTACAGCAATTGAAAAACTCACTGGCTATTTTATTAGGTAAACCACCCCATGATATAAGTGAATTATTAAAAAATAATCAAGGTTTACCCTTATTTAAAGATGATATTGCGTTAGGAATGCCACAAAATTTATTACGCCGTCGTCCTGATATTCGTTCAGCAGAAAAACAATTAGCCTCACAAAGTGCACAGATTGGCTATGCAATCACAGAACTCTATCCGCATTTTAGTATTGGCGGTGTGATTGGTACCAATACAGGCAATCAGGGCAGTTATTTATTTCGAGAAGATTATTCAAATTGGAACACATTGGTTTCATTTGACTGGAATATTTTTAATTATGGTCGTTTAAAAAGTAATATTAGACTCCAAGATGCACTCTTTCAACAACTCTTAGAAGACTATCGTGAAACAGTGCTTGAAGCTCAAGGAGAAGTTGAAAATTCTGTGGTTGCTTTTTTAGCTTCAAAGGAACAAGTTGTTGATTATACTCAAGCAGTTATCTCTTCAACCAATGCTGCACGACTCTCACAAATGCAATATAGAGATGGTTTAGTTAATTTTAATACGGTCATTAGCATATTGCAAACATTAGCTTCACAACAAGATACACTGGCTCAAACAGAGGGCAATGCGGCCACTGATTTGGTCACTCTTTATAAAGCACTTGGTGGGGGTTGGGAAATTCGTGGTACTCAACTGCCTGACACTCTTTTACCACAATCTACTTTTGATGAAATGCTCAAGAGAACGGATTTTTGGGAAGGAAATTTACCACAATAATGTAGTGGAAAAACTATCATTAGTATTGATAAAGATTAATTCTTATTTATTAACAGAAAGGAAACAAAAATGACACAAGACATTCAAACGATTGAAACTGTTTTTGTACAAGAAATTAAAAAAAATTCTAAAGTCGTTATTATAACAGGGGCAGTATTAGTTTTTCTCGGTTTACTCGCTATGGGTGCACCGCTCATTGCTGGTCTTTCTTTAGCCATGATCATTGGTATTATGCTGATATTAGCAGGACTGGGGCAATTGATTTTTGCCATTAAAACGGATAGAGGTTTTTTGAGTTTAACCATTGCCGCATTAACCTTCTTTATTGGTCTTTATATGCTTGCTAATTTAAAGGCTGCTCTGGGTTCTTTAACTATTTTTTTAGCTATTTATCTCATCGTTTCAGGACTATTTGAAATAATGATGGCAATACAAATTCGTCCTCATAAAGGATGGGGATGGGCATTATTTAGCGGTATTATTTCAGCGTTATTAGGCATTATGATTTGGAGTCAATACCCACTGTCTGGTGTTTGGGCTATTGGTATTCTTATCGGTTTACGTTTGTTTTTTAGCGGTTGGATGTTACTGATGCTTGGTTTAACTGCAAAAAACACAGCGGTTAATGAGTCCGGTATTTAATTTAGGATTATACTAGGGGATTGTTTTGCAACTAGAATTTTTTCATCCTAAATATTGGCTTTTGTGGATAGGTTTGGGCTTATTACGAATGTTAATGTTTTTGCCCTATCCTGCCATTATGTTTTTGGGTAAACAATTAGGAATTTTATTTTATTTCATTGCAAAATATCGCCGACATATTATTCAAACCAATATTGCTCTTTGCTTTCCTGAACTCAGTGCAAAAGAAAAAACACAACTCATTAAAGAAAACTTTATTCAAATGGGTTATACCTTGGTTGAAAACCCCCTTTGTTGGTGGGGCAGTGAACGACAGGTATTACATCGTTCCACCATTATTGGTTTAGAGCATTTACAAACCGCTTTAGATAATAAACACGGGGTTTTATTGCTCAGTGCGCACTTTGCCGCACTAGAAATTGGCGGTCGAATCACTTCCAATGAAATCCCTCTCACCTTTATGTATCGTCAACATAAAAATAAATTATTTGAGTGGTTTCAAAGAAAGAGCCGTGAAGGACAAAGTGATGGCATGATTGAACGCAAAGAAGTACGTGCCACGATTAAGGCACTGCGTAATCAAAAACCTGTGTGGTATGCAGCGGATCAGGATTATGGGCGTAAGCACAGTGTTTTTGCCCCTTTTTTTGGTGTATCAGCGGCCACCATTACAGCCACTAGTGACTTTGCTAAATTGGGTAAAGCCGTTGTTATTCCTTTTTTTACCTATCGCAAAAAAGATGCTTCTGGCTATATTATTGAATTATTAGCACCGATAGAACACTATCCTTCTAACAATCCCATAAAAGATGCGACTAGAGTCAATAAAATTTTTGAAACCGCTATAAAAAAAGCCCCTGAACAATATTTATGGGCACATCGCCGTTTTAAAACACGTCCAGAAAGTGAGCCTAATTTATATCAATAAATGATTAAAATTTGTCTTACTTAACGCTCTATTTGTAGATTATCCAATAAACGAGTATTTGCCAAATAAGTTGCTATTAAAATAACAAGCTTCTTATCTGTTAGTGTAGCAGGAGATAAATCACTCTTCCGAATGCTAATATAATCTGTTTTAAAACCTTGGGCATCTAACAACTGTATGGCATTTTGTTCTAGCTGTGCGAACTTAGTTTCTCCTGATTTTATCTGATCAGCTAAATTCTTTAGGGTTTGAAAAATAATACCTGCCTGCTGTTTTTGTGTATTACTTAAAAATTTATTACGAGAACTCAGTGCTAAACCATTATTTTGTCTTACAATAGGATGAGCCAAAATTTCTACTGGAAAACAAAGATCTTGCACAAATTGTTTGATCACTTGTAGTTGTTGATAATCTTTAGCCCCAAAAATTGCTTTATGAGGTTGTATAATATTAAATAATTTAGCGACAATGGTAGCAACACCCATAAAATGCCCCGGTCGAGAGGCACCTTCAAGAATATCACTGATGACAGGCACCATTAATTGACTATTATCTTGTCCATTCACATTTGAATCAGGATACATTTCATTCACTGTGGGAGCAAATACAACATCACAGGCTCTATTTTTTAATTGCTCAATATCGGTCTCTAAAGTACGTGGATATTGTTCAAAATCCTCACCTTTACCAAATTGTAAGGGATTAACAAAAATACTACACACAACAATATCTGCTTGCCTTGAAGCCATTTTAATGAGTTCTAAATGTCCCTGATGTAGATTTCCCATGGTAGGGACAAAGGCAATTGTTTTTTCTATGGATTTGTAAGAGGCTATAGTGTGTTTTATATCAGCAATGGTATGAGTAATTTTCATAGTAATAGATTTTCCAAAAATTTGATAATCAGTATACATGAAAAACAATGATGATAAAAAGCTCAGTGTTACTGTATTTTTTAATAAAAATGTTGCATCGTTTTTGATAGTCATTATACTAATGGCTTTTCATTTTTACTTTTACTTGGATCATATAATGAAACACTTATTTTATAGTATTATTATTCTTAATTTATTCTATTTACTGAGTGGATGTGCTGTTGCAGTCGTGGGTGGTGCGGCTGCTGTGGGTACTTCAATGGCTATTGATAAACGTAGTACCAATGGCATGTTTGCAGATCAAGGTATAAAAAATAAATTTACTGAATTATATTTTGCTGATACCGCATTAAATGCTCGAACGCATATTAACTTTACCAGTTATAATCATCAAGCACTTATTACAGGAGAAGTGCCTACCGAACAAGACAAACAACAACTGGATGATATGGTTAAACAAATAACCGCAGTTAATCAATATTTTAATGAAGTGGACGTCGCACCTCTCACATCGTTAATGGTGCGTTCAAATGATTCTTACATCACTACTTTAATTAAGACCAAGGTTTTTAACAGTATAAAAGAATTAGAAGGTGGTCAAGCTAAAGTTGTCACAGAAAATAGCAGTGTTTTTTTAATGGGCTTAGTGACTCAAAAACAAGCCAATCAAATCACTGAAATTGCTCGTACCACCCAAGGTGTTAAACGAGTTGTAAAATTATTTGAATACATTGATTAATGAATAA
>JAGLFC010000177.1 GCA_023144715.1 Gammaproteobacteria bacterium
GGTACTCGTCCTGTAAAAACAACTTGTTGTTCAATACCCAATTGTTTGACCAATTGTTTTAAGGCAGATTCTTCAGGACCGCCACCCACCAATAATACCTTAATATTTTTTAATGATTTAAGTAGTTCGGGAATAGATTCTAGCAATAAAGATAAGCCTTCATAAGCATAAAAAGAACCAACAAAACCAATCACTAAATGGTCATGTAAGGTATATTTTTTAACCAGTGCATCATCTTTTTGTTGTGATACTGTAAACTTCTCAATATCAACCGCATTGGGTATTACGGTTACTTTTTCAGAGTGAATACCACGTTCAATAATATCAGCTCTAAGTCCTTCACAAATAGTGGTCACGGCATCAGCACGTTTAATGACATAGCTTTCCAATGCTCGGGTCAGTTTGTAACGTAAACCATGTTCCTTACTCGTACCATGATCAACCGCAGCATCTTCCCAAAAGGCTCTTATTTCATAAACCACTGGAATATTAAATTGCTTACCTATTTTAATGGCAGCGACACCATTAAGAGCAGGGGAATGTGCATGAATAATATCAGGCTTAATCTCTGTAACAATCTCTTGGAGACGTTGAACTAAGTGATGTATGACAAACCACTGATTCAAGATAGGCAGTTTATTTTGCCAATTTGTTAACTCGTTGCTACGATAAAAAACCAGTTCATCAATCGTTTCTTTCGGCGCATCAACGTGTCCTTGCTTAGGGCTTGTAACATGAAAGGTTTGCCAACCTAGTTTTTGTTGTTCCCTAAGTATTGAGCGACTCCGAAAGGTATAACCACTATGCAGAGGAATAGAATGATCAAAAATATGTAAAATTTTCATTAAATAAAAACCTAAAAAAGCACGTTAAAAACCATTCGTTAAAATTATTGGGTAAAAATCTAAGTTAAATCCTTAACATACCAATCCATTGCTTCTTCAAGCCCTTCATCAATAACATGACTGGGTTGATAACCTAATAGTTTTTCTGCTTTGCTAATATCTGCCTGAGAATGACGCACATCGCCTGCACGAAAATCTTGATAAATGGGCTTGCTGTCTTTTAAATCAGGGACTCGAGTTTTTAATTTATCTTGAATAAAATAAAAGAGTTCTGTCAATGAGGTTCTATGGTTTAAGGCAACATTATAGACTTGGTTCGTTGCATCTTCATTATCAGTAGTCGCAGCCAGTATATTAATTTGCATGACATTGTCGATATAACAAAAATCACGACTGGTTTCACCATCACCATTAATATAAACAGGCTCACCTTTTAATAAACTGGCAACCCATTTGGGTATCACCGCAGCATAAGCACCTTCTGGATCTTGACGTTGACCAAAGATATTAAAATAGCGTAAGCCAATGGCTTTAAAGTTATACGTTTTTTCAAATACTTCTGCATAGAGTTCATTGACTAATTTAGTGACCGCATAAGGAGAGAGTGGGCTACCAATTTTATCTTCCTCTTTGGGTAAATCAGGATGATCACCATAAGTTGAACTGGAAGCCGCATAAACAAAGCGTTTTACTTGGCAATCTTTCGCAGCCACCAGCATATTTAAAAAACCTGAAATATTATTTTCATTGGTGGTAATGGGATCAATTAATGAACGTGGTACTGATCCTAAAGCCGCTTGGTGTAAAACATAATCAACACCTGTACAGGCTTTCACACAGGTTTCAGGACTACGAATATCACCTTCTATAAAGGTATAATTTTTCCACTGTTCAGGAGAAACAAGTGCCTGAACTTGATCAAAATTGTGTTGATGTCCTGTTGAAAAATTATCAAGCCCAATGACTTTTTGATTATTTTTTAA
>JAGLFC010000178.1 GCA_023144715.1 Gammaproteobacteria bacterium
TTACTTGATCCTCATTCAAGACAACCTGCTTATAAGCAATCTGCCATACGCATCGAGCGTATTAAGGATCAAACGGCCGCTGCTCAATTAAGTATGGAAATGCGTACTTTCTAAATAAGCCCCCCTATTATTCAGTTAAGATGATGGAATGAAATAATGTTTGCACGAAGAGATAATGAACCTGATTATGCTGTACTTTCAAAGAGAGATGGCAAAGTAGTCATTGATGCCAATAGCACGAATTGTTATGGGACACCCATAGAAACAGTACACAATAATGATCCATTAAGAGAACAATCACTTGATATTAATTATGAAGACGAAATAGGTGAAAATCCTGATCGTTATAAACAACATGGTTTCTATTTTAATGCCGATAATTGTATTGCCTGTCATGCTTGTGAGGCTGCTTGTAGTGAAAAAAATGATAACCCTGCTCATATTGCCTTTCGATCCGTGGGCTTTGTAGAAGGCGGTACATACCCTGCTTATCAACGTCTCAATATTTCGATGGCATGTAATCATTGTGATGATCCTGTGTGTCTAAAAGGTTGCCCGACTCGTGCCTATACTAAATTTGCCGAATATGGAGCGGTCTTACAAGATCCTGATATTTGTTTTGGTTGTGGTTATTGCACTTGGGTCTGCCCTTATAATGCCCCACAACTTGATCCTGAAAAAGGTCAGGTGACCAAGTGTAATATGTGTGTTGATCGTCTTGAAGTCGGTTTAAAACCCGCCTGTAGTTCCGCTTGTTTGGGTAATGCTTTAGACTTTGGTGTGATTGAAGATTTACCTGATAATCGTAGTCAAGCAAAGGTCAATATCCCTGGTTTTCCAAGAAATGATATTACTCATCCTAATATCCGTTTTCAACAAACACGTACCACACAACGAGACATGACACGTGTGGATCAAACGGCGATTAAATATCATCGCAATGATGATTCTAGCAGTACCTTTGAAGAAAGTCCCTTTGTCCCTGAACTTGATCCTAAACAAGGCTATCAACGCCAATGGAATTTAAAAAAATTACTCACTTCTCATGAAAATGCTCATATTGCCTTTACACTCAGCGCACAATTAGTGATGGGCGCATTTTTATGGTTTTTTGCAGGCTCATTATTCAGCAGTAATGGTTTAGGCTATTTATCTTCTAGCTCTGCTTATGTACCTGCATTAATCACTTTAGTCGGTTTAATTACCATAGGACTCTATAAATTAAACATGCACTTAGGTAAACCCCACCGTTTTTATCGTGGTTTTTATAATCTTAAATATTCACCTGTGAGTCGAGAAATTGCAGGTGTGAGTTTGTTTTTTGCAGGTCTGGTATTATTTACCTTTTTAGCCTTGTTTGATCATGGCTTTTTTAAAGTCTTACAATTTTTTGCGGGACTGCTTGCCTTCACTGGATTGTTAGGCGGTGGCTATTTTATGTATAAACTCTACCGCATTGAAGCTCGTCCTTTTTGGAATCATATTAATACAGCCACTTCTTTTATTGCAACAGGCTTGGTTCTAGGCTCTCTTTTTGTGGCACTTTTTAATACGGCTGGTCATACAATACCCAGATCACTGAACACATTGCTATTATCAGTGATCAGTATGGGTTTGATCATTGAAATGGCAGGCTTATGGTTACACCGTAACGATTTAAAATCGGCTCATAGTGAAGGCGCCGCTTCTTTTTATGAACAAACCACCACTTATGGTTATACTTATTTATTAAGAAATGTATTACTTATTTTATCATTAATAATAAGTATCAGCTTGCTTGTAATGGGTCAACAATCCTTTATTGCTTACTTAATTTTAGCGACGAGTACACTCATTGCCACGATTATAGGTAGAGCATTATTTTATGTCGTGGTGATCCCCACAACCATGCCGGGTGGTTTTTTCTGGAAAAATAAAAGCTTTATTGAACACGCTCGTGAAACAGGTTTAGCAGATATGCCTCAGATGGGTGTAGTCTATGAAAAACACCACGCCTTTAACGTTAAAGAGCTTATGACAACAGTCAAAGATACTTCCATTGATGACAAAATTAAACAATTTAAACGAATTTTTACAGGATAGTCATTAACGATGTTAATAAAAATGATATAACTGAAATATAAAAATTTATTTTGATACTTAATAGCAGTAATATTTGAAATTGGTTAAACTATTATGTTGAATTTTATAATTCAACATTCAGTCAGTGGATGAGCATCATTCTTTACAATGTTAGTTTACTTTTGTTCAATTATTAACTGACTGATTTAAAATTTATAGACATAAAGGGATAATTAATGAAAGATCAAAATTTTTTTGAGCGTATGGGTGAAGTATTTAACTCACCAGCTTCTAAGACTAAACAAAATAGTACCGCTAAAGAACAGACCGAAGAAGACTTAATTGAGGAATATATTAAAGATGTACTAAATCCTGCTTCACCTGAAGTCAATGTTACCGATCAATCGGTTGTACAACCTGAAGTGATTAAAGAATCAATGCAGGGTAATTGGTGGGAAAAAGCACTCAATGATTTTTCGATACATCAGGAAAAAGAACGCGGTGGATTTAATATGAAACAGGCACATGATCAACAAGGATTTGCAAGTTATCAGGTACAAGAAAAAACACAATTTGATAATTTTCAAAAACAAGAATTTGAAATCTTCTGGGCTAATATTAAAAAACAGTCTGATAACCGACCTTCATCAGCACCCGCTGCTCCACAACCTACTCACTTTAATCCACCTAAATAATATATTTTCTCAATAAATAAGCATCATTAATATTAGATGAGAAATTTTTTTTAAAAAGATACAAGATTAAACTATCAATGTCATATTCTTGTATCTTTATTAAGACTTTTTTGTTATTTCAACGGTTAATAATTATAATATGATGCAAATAGGCTTATATCTCTCACTATCGGCTATCATAATACAGTATTTTTAGTCAATACAAAAAAACATTGGTTACTTATAAATGCCCAATAAACATCATAAATACAGAACTGTTTATTTCAAACGATCAACACTCATAATTATTATCCTTATCACTGTTCTTTTAAATGCCTGTTCAACTATAAATAATAGTATCAAACAAGATGTTAAACCCATCATGGTGCAGCATGAAATAGCAGAAAATCAATTATTAAATGTTTCCATACAAAAATTTGAATCAGGCGAATTGCCAAAAAATAAAGAAAAACGACGTGGTTTATCAGAAGAAATAAGAAATGCTGAAGCGCGTTATATTCCTATACATTTAAGATATACCCTGCAAAAAACAGGTTACTGGGGCAATGTGAGTGTATTACCTGACATCTCTGATCCTCAACAAAATGCAGGCAGTGAAATTATTGTCAAAGGAAAAATACTCAACTCAGATGGAGAACGTATCGCACTACACGTCGATGTTTTTGATGCTTCTAATAAAAAATGGTTTAGCAAAACGTATAAAGAAACAGTAACCGCTGAAAACAATATTAAAACAGAAATAAGAAAAAAAGATCGTTTTCAAAATTTATACAATCAAATATCCAATGATATTATAAAATACAGGCAAAAATTATCCCTTGCTGACATTAAAAAAATTAAAGACATCGCAGAACTTCGTTTTGCCAATTCTATGGCACCCGATACTTTTTCTAACTACTTAGGAAAAGATAAAAATAATTTATTTTATCTAAAAAAATTACCCGCTGATAATGATTCTATGTTACAGCGCGTTAACACCATAAAAATTCGAGAAGAAATGTTAGTAGACACTATTAATAATTATTATAATCTCTACTATAGCGATCTTTGGGATAGCTATGAAAATTGGCGACAATATAGAAGTGAAGAACTTGACACAATCAGAGATCTTAATAATAAAGCCTTAGCACAACAATTATTAGGAGCGGCCGCAATTGTAGGTGCAATTGCCTTAGGTGCATCCAATTCAGGGTATGAATATAATACAGGAGCTTTGGAGTCTGTTATGATCGCAGGCGGTGCGTATGCCATTAAAGCAGGTTTTGATACAAGAAAAGAAACTAATATTAATAAAGATGCTATTGAAGAATTAGATATATCTTTTGAGACAGAGGCAGAACCTATTTTAGTTGATGTGAATGGTAAAACCATGACATTGACAGGTAATGCCAATCAACAATACAAAAAATGGCGTGCTTTATTAAGTAAAATCTATCGTGAAGAAACCAGTTTTTAAAAGGAATTTCAAACCATTGCCAAACATTAAAATAAAAGCACCTTCTATGGGGCTTGATGCTCAAAGAGAAATACAAAACAAACAAAACCAAGCAAGCAATACACGATCAAAAAGTATTATTTTTATTTTATTAGGGATCATAATTTGTTTATTATTAGTCATTACACACTTAGTATTGAGTCCCTCCCCTACCCCTATATTAGTTCCTAATAATACTCAAATAGAAACATCGGTAAAAAAAGTGATAATAAATAATGATCCCATTTTAAAAAAAATAATACCTACAACAACCCCTAGAATAACCATAATACCGACTTCCGTACCACTACCGACTCCCATTAGCATTGACAATAATATAAAAAAAGAAGTCCCTGTGTTAGAAAATCAACAAACACAGGAAGACGTAGAATTTAATAAGATGATCAGTGAAGTCATGAATGCTATTGAAAAACAACAATTAAATATAGCGACACACACATTACAAAGAGCAAAAAAACTCAAAAGAAATGATCCCATTATCAATGAATTGGATAAAAGAATTAAAACCGCTATCCAAAAAAATAAAATACAAACACTGACCAATAAAGCACGTCATGACATAAAAAATGAGCAATGGAATAATGCGTTAATATTTTATAACAAAATTATTCAAATAGATCCGAATATCAATAGTGTCTTAGTGAAAAAACAGCAAGCTAAAGTCTATATACAACTGAATCGTATGATGGATATTATTATTAACAAGCCCGAACGTTTACAAAATGATGTTGTTTTTGAAAAAGCCAAGCAATCATTAATTCATATTCAAAATAAAATCTATGATCCCCACAGTGCTTTATATGCTCCTAACAAAACACCTAAATTATTAAACAAAATAAAGCAAGTAGACACTCTTATCAAAAAAGCATCTATTATCATTAATGTCACATTACTCTCTGATGGTTTAACCGATATTATTATCTATAAAGTGAATCACTTTGGTTTACTCAATGAACAAAAATTATCATTAAGAGCGGGACGCTATACCATCGTGGGTTCAAGAGAAGGTTATAAAGATATAAGAAAAGTATTGATTATTAAATCCACAGATTATAAAAGACAAATTGAAATCAAGTGTAGAGACCTTATTTAATGCGAATTATAGAT
>JAGLFC010000179.1 GCA_023144715.1 Gammaproteobacteria bacterium
TTGGTTCTTTTTATGCTTATGAAGGCTTATCTTTATTGCTAGAATCTATTCCCGAACTACTTAAATCATTAAAAAATATTAAGGTATTATTGGTGGGTGGCGGTCCTGAAGAATCTTCCTTAAAACAATTGGTCAAACAATTGGGTATTGAACAACAAGTTGTTTTTACAGGACGAGTACCTCACGATATTGTACAAGATTATTATGATTTAATTGATATATTAATTTATCCTCGTATCTCAATGCGTTTAACAGAGTTAGTCACTCCTCTTAAACCACTTGAAGCAATGGCTCAAAAAAAGCTCTTTATTGCATCTGATGTGGGTGGACATAAAGAATTAGTCATAGATAAAAAAAATGGACTCCTTTTTAAGAGTGGTAGTACGACTGATTTAGCAAAAACCGTATTATGGTTAGTCTCTCAAAAAGATCAATGGCAATTATTGAAAGATAATGGGCGTAATTTTGTTGAAACAGAACGTAACTGGAAAACCAGTATTAGCCGTTATAAACCTATTTATCAATCATTAATTGAGAATAATTGTGCTCGATAATGATTTTTCAATGGCATTGGTTGCTCCAGCACCTCCTCCTTCAGGAGGTATGGCAAATCAAGCCCAGTTATTATTTGACTATCTTATTAAAGACGGTAAAACCGTCTATTTTATAAGAACAAATGCACCCTATCAACCTGCTTGGATAGAAAAAGTAAAAATAGTACGTTCTCTTTTTCGTCTTACTTTTTACCTGTTTGCTGTATGGAAAGTAGCAGGAAAGGTAAAATTATTTCATGTTTTATCCAATTCAGGTTGGTCATGGTTTTTATTTTCTATGCCTGTTTTGTTGATTGCAAAAATAAGAAATGTGCCTGTACTCATTAACTATCGTGGCGGAGAAGCAGACACTTTTTTTGAAAAGTTTTGGCGGTGGGTCTATCCAAGTTTGAAAACATCTAAAAATATTACCGTTCCAACTCGTTTTTTACAATCTGTTTTCAATAAATGGCATGTTAAAACAAATATCGTCCCTAATTTAATTGATCTAAGCTTATTTAAACCCACTGAACATAATCATCTAAATTCACCTTTACACCTGATTGTGACGCGAAATCTTGAAACAATTTATGGTAATGACATTGCCATTAGAGCTTTTAAACTTTTATTGCAAAAATACCCAGAATCAAAATTAACCATTGCAGGTTCTGGTCCTGAAAAAGACAATCTTCTTCAATTAGTACAAGATGAACAGCTTGAACATAATGTAGTCTTTGCTGGAAAATTAGCACGACAAGAAATGGCAGACTTATATCAAAGTGCTGATATTATGCTCAATGCCAGTAAGGTGGACAATACCCCTAATTCAATAATTGAAGCTTTAGCATCGGGTGTTCTTGTAGTGTCTTCGAGTGTTGGGGGGATTCCTTGGTTAGTGAAACATAAGAAAACCGCATTATTAATCGAAAAAAATACACCTGAAGATATGGCTTCTATGGTAGAAATACTATTAAATGATAAAGCCTTATTGCTTCACCTCAAGAAAAATGGCTATATCTTAGCGGATCAGTTTACATGGGTAAACGTCAAAGAAAAACTATATAATAACTATGAAATTGCACTGAGCTAATAATATTTTATGAAACCACATTCTTTTTATACATCAATTATATCAAAATTTATATTTCCCTTACATGAATGGCTTAAAAAGCATAACACCGTTCAAGTTAAAAATTCAATGGAAGAATCTCAATGGTGGAGTCAAGAACGACTTCAAGCATTTCAAGTTGAGCGATTGCAAGCATTAATTAAAACATGTCGAGTAAACGTCCCCTATTATCAAAAAATATTTCAAGAACTGAATATTGATGAGTCAGATTTTACTTCCTTAAATGATTTACAAAAGCTACCTTTTCTTAATAAAGAACGTATTAGAACAAATATTGACGCATTAAAATCAGTCACTGCTAACGATTTATCTCGTTTTAATACAGGCGGTTCAAGTGGTGAACCTCTCATCTTTTTTATAGGCAAAGAAAGAGTGAGTCATGATGTGGCTGCAAAATGGCGTGCTACTCGTTGGTGGGATGTTGATCTGGGCGATAAAGAAATCGTGTTATGGGGATCACCTATTGAACTAGGCACACAGGATTATGTGAGATTATTACGAGATAAGCTCATTCGTACGCAATTACTCTCTGCATTTGAGCTTAATGATAGTAAAATTAAATCATTTTTACATACTATTCAAGCAACTCGCCCTGCTATGTTATTTGGTTATCCCTCAGTGATCAGTATGATTGCGGAATATGCTGATAAACATCAAATCAATATGAAAAATTTAGGGATAAAAGTTGCTTTTGTGACTTCTGAACGATTATATGATTATCAACGTTCACAAATAGAAAGCACCTTTAATTGTCCTGTTGCTAATGGTTATGGTGGCAGAGATGCAGGATTTATTGCTCATCAATGTCCTGAAGGAAGTATGCATATTACCGCTGAGGATATTATTGTTGAAATAATAGATGAGGATGGTCATATTTTACCTATGGGCGAACAAGGTGAAATTGTTGTCACACACCTAGCGACTAGTGACTTTCCTTTTATCCGTTATCGTACAGGTGATGTTGCCAGTTTGACTGACAAAAAATGTGCTTGTGGCAGAAGCTTACCTGTATTAAAAGATCTTCAAGGACGCACCACAGACTTTATTTATGCCTCTGATGGAACAGCCATGCATGGTTTATCATTGATTTATATTCTTAGGGATATTGTGGGCGTAAGCCATTTTAAAATTATTCAGAATAGCTTGAAAGCTTTGCATGTTCAAGTGGTTAAAAATAATGTTTATCAAGAAAGTGATACACAGAGTATTATTGAACAACTTCAGCAACGTTTAGGCAAGGATGTGGAAGTATCTGTTGAATTTTTACAAGAAATACCCGCTGAAGCTTCGGGTAAATATCGCTATGTTATTAATAAAATGAGTCAGTAAAATTATGCGTGATATTATTGTAACACTACTTGTTTTTGCTGGATTAATTTATACCTTA
>JAGLFC010000018.1 GCA_023144715.1 Gammaproteobacteria bacterium
GTTTTAGGTCATACCGCACATGATGTGGCGGACTCATCGGTCAAAGAAGGTGCTGATGTGACGTTATTGTCACGTTCTGCGATAGAAAATATGCCTGCAGCACAACATGAAATTGATGATGCTATACGTGAAGGTGTTACGATTATTGGTTGTGTCAGTCCTGTTGCGGTCGTCACAGATGATACAGGTCGTGCCACAGCATTACGTGTTGTCAAGCTAGAAGATGATGGTAAAACACCGATTGAAGGTTCAGAATATGATATTGAAGCCACCTTAATCGTTTCTGCTATCGGTCAAAAAGGTGATATGACGGGTATTGAGCAGATGGATAATGGTTATGGCTTTATTGATGGTGATGCTCATTATCAGGTGAAAGGCAAGACAGGTCACTTCCTAGCAGGTGATATTGTACGTCCTCATTTGTTAACGACTGCGATTGGTCAAGCGGCTATTGCCTCTGAAACCATTCATCATTATTTAACCACCCAAGATATTGATCTTAAAAAACGTCCTAAGGTTGATAAGCATACCTTCTCTTTAGAGCAAAAGTTAGAAGATACAGGTTTATCACCTGAAGAATCACCTGTTCATGGTCATAATAGTACTCGTGGAACAGATGGTAGTGATTTTGCCATTCATAACTATGAAAATCGTTCATCAAATGACATTATTAGCCACGATAAGTTATTTATGGGTCACTTTGCTCATGAAGCACGTCATGTACGTGACATGGTTGATGTCAGTTCAGACGAAGTGCTAGGGCATTTTGCAGAACGTTTAGTGGCATTACCAGAAGAAGAAGTGGTTGCTGAAGCCAAACGTTGTATGAGTTGTGGTATGTGTTTTGAGTGTGATAACTGTGTTATTTACTGTCCTCAAGATGCGGTTAAGAAAACACCAAAAGCTCAGGCAACCGTCGGTCGTTATGTTTATACAGACTATGACCGTTGTATTGGTTGTCATATTTGTAAAGATGTCTGTCCTACAGGTTATATTGATATGGGTCTTGGTGATTAATCCGACTCAGTTAGTATTAGGAGAATAAATGTGAGATTGCACTTGAACTTATTGTCACTCGCTATTGTGTCGCTGGTTTTATTAACCAGCATGAGCAGTGTTGTGGCAAGTCAGGATAGTCTGGGTCCTAAGATTACCATTCAGCAAACAAGTGGTGAGAAATGTATTCTTCCTCCAGAGGAAATGCGTCGTCAACACCCTGATTTGCTTAAACATGATAGAATTGCCACCTTACGTGAAGGTGTTAGAGCCAAAGCAGACGGTGGCAAACTTGATGGTAGTCTTAAACAGTGTGTGAATTGCCATGCGATAAAAGACGATAGCAATAAGTATGTTCGTATTGATAATGATCAGCACTTTTGTGTGTCATGTCATAAATATGCTGCTGTAAGTATTGACTGTTTCCAATGTCATAGAGATATTCCTGAGGGGGGTGGTGATTTTCATACACTTTCTAATCATAAGGGTATTAATTACAATGCAGTGGTACCAGGTACTTATAATCTGACCGTTCAAGATATGGCAAACATAGTGCCTGAGGGTTATTCTGATGACAAGTAATATTAACAATGAAAAGCAAGCAGAAATAACATCAGCAGAAACAGATTCTTCACGTCGTAATTTTGTCTTTGGCTCAATTGCCGCAGCAGGAGTCACTATTGCTCCGGGTGTGATGCTTTATCAAACCGCCAATGCACGTTCTTTGAGTGATTTTTCACTGAAAGAAGGAGCTTCTTCAAAAGTACGTTGGGGCATGTTGGTTGATACCACCAAGCAAGTGGATTGGAATAAATGTGTTGAGGCTTGTAATAAAGAACATGGTCTTAATAATGAAACCCATTCCAGAGATGATCAAAAAACACAATATATTCGTGTTGTTGATGTAAAAAATAAGGGTACAGGACATAGTATGTCTTTACCTGTGATGTGTCAGCATTGTGAATCAGCACCTTGTGTGGATGTGTGTCCCACGGGTGCTTCTATGAAACGTGATGATGGTATTGTCTTGGTGGATCGGCATCGTTGTATTGGTTGTCGCTACTGTATGATGGCCTGTCCTTATAAGGCACGTTCATTTGTACATGAAGTACTTTCTGATCAAAAAGAAAATACACCACGTGGTAAGGGTTGTGTTGAGTCTTGTAATATGTGTGTTAATCGTATTGACAATGGACTTGAACCTGCTTGTGTCGAAGCCAGTAACGAAGCAATTATTTTTGGTGATTTGAATGATCCAGAAAGCAAAATAGCAAAGCTACTTAAAGAATTTGGTGGTAAGCAAATTCGTGCTGATCTTAAATTAAATCCTGGTGTTTATTACAAAGGGATCTAATTTATAGTCATCCTTTTAGGTTGATTAAAACATTTATTCAATGAAATATTTTAATCCGCCACTCAGTATTAATCACTTAATATCTGCTGTAACGAGTAAATAAAATGAAAAAATTACACTTTCTCGAAGTAGAAGGGAATAGCTTAGGTTATTATGCCTTTCTTGGTCTGTTTAGTCTTATTGCACTAATAGGTATCTTAGCTGCTTATTATATGGAGCATAATGGACACTGGGTTACTGGTATGAGTAATCAGGTGATATGGGGAACGCCTCATGTATTTGCCATCTTTTTAATTGTGGCCGCTTCGGGTGCACTTAATGTGGCATCAATCTCTTCTGTCTTTGCAAAAACAGCTTATAAACCTTTGGCTCGCTTATCAGGCATACTGGCTATCTCATTGCTTTCTGGTGGTCTGGTTGTTTTACTTCTTGATTTAGGTCGCCCTGATCGTTTAATTGTTGCCATGACACAGTTTAACTTTGTCTCTATTTTTACTTGGAATATATTTCTTTATACGGGTTTTATGGCGATTGTTGGTATCTATCTTTGGACAATGATGGATAGACCTTATAATAATTTAACTAAGAAAGCGGGTTTAGGCGCTTTTATCTGGCGTTTAATACTGACGACTGGTACAGGTTCTATCTTTGGCTTTTTGATTTCTCGTGAAGCCTATGATTCTGCTTTATTTGCACCTATGTTTGTTATTATGTCCTTTTCATTTGGTCTGGCATTTTTTATATTAGTCTTAATGGGATCGTATAAATATACTCACAGAGCATTAGGTGATTATATGGTGAATCGCTTAAAGAATTTATTAGGTGTATTTGTTGCCGCAGTACTTTATTTTGTACTGGTTTATCATGTGACTAACTTATATTCTGCTGATCATCGTGGTGTGACATTATTTGTTTTAGCCGATGGTGGTATTTATACTTTCTTATTTTGGGTCGTACAAATTGTCTTAGGCTCACTATTACCTTTAGCACTGCTTTATGGTCCAACAGGTAAAAATAGAACTATGATTGGCTTGGCAGCAGTACTGGTAATTATTGGCGGCATGGCTCAACTTTATGTGATTATTGTCGGTGGTCAGGCGTACCCAATGCACCTCTTCCCAGGAATGGAAGTGAGTAGTTCCTTTTATGATGGTGTCGTCGCTTCTTATTCACCGTCATTACCTGAAGTATTATTAGGCTTTGGTGGTTTTGGTGTGACATTGTTATTAGTAACGCTTGCAGTTGCTGCTCTAAAATTTCTTCCTGATAGTTTGGAAGATGCTATTGCCGACCCTCATGGTAAGTAATGCTTAGTTTTAAACGATAAAAAAACCAGCTTCTGCTGGTTTTTTTATTTTAAAGTTGTAGTTTTTTAATATATCTCCTAGAGTATTAATATGAAAAATAAATTATTAGCAGTCTCTTTAATATCAATACTATCAATGCCCATTAATAGTATTGCAGGTAATATCGTTTCTGATAAGTTAAATAGTGAATATGATAGTCAACGCCGTCCGGGTCTTGGTCAAGATTCTTCCCGAAAAGAAGGTCACTCGAGCCAACGTAAAAGCGTGTCTGGTGATAATACTCCAAGAAGTTCAGGGCGTGATCATTCAAAAAGAACTTATGGAGGTAATTTTTCTGCTGATGAACGTCAGGATATAAGAAGGGGAGAGAGAAGCGAACGTGTTAAAAATAACCGAGAAAAATGGAAAAAAGAAGATATTAAAAATAATCCTTTGAGTCCATATAAACGTTAATAGTCTACTGCTTTAATGGATACTGATATACTCATTAGGAGCAGTAAATTGTTTGATAGTATGTCATAAATAATAAGTATACAGAAAAATATCGGTTTAGCCCATTATTATATCGTTATACAATACTATCAAAATATGTATGGTGTATTAGCTCTGTTTAATTAAGTTCTTTTGTTAAAACAATGGCACCACGAATATCACCTACATCATAACCAACCGCTTTATCTTCAGGGTATAGGCTTGTTATTTTTTCTTGAACGGCTGGTAATAAACCACTACCATGACAATTTAAACAAGTTTTACTGACACCCATTGCTTTCATATAGCGGTATTGCTTCTGACCATCCACTTCAACAATTTCACTAAATTCCATTTTTTTAGCAGATTCACCTTTACTATGGCGTTCATTAAATTGTTCTAAAACTGTTTTTTCCCATGCTTTAGGTGTATTATCTTGATTGCGTAATTTTAATGAAGTTCTACTTAATTTAACACCGTTTTCTTCACTGACTGTAGTGCCTATTTGAAGTGCTTTTTCATTACAAACTTGAATGGCATTAACAGGACCTCCTTTTTTCATGCCTGCTTTTAATTCACCTTTTAACGTTTTGGCAAATTTTTGTATAATTTGATGACTTTCTTGTACAAGTTCCTCTTGAGTTTGACTAGCAATAGCACTTTGAGTGGTTAATAACATGGCTGAAAGCACGAGAGGGAATTGAATAAACTTCATAAATATAAACCTTTAATTACATTGAAAGTAATGTGAAGTATCTACAATAAGCTATTTTTGTACTGTGATAAGAGTTACATAAGTGATATTTTTTATCTAAGTTAAAGATTTTATTATGATTTAGAACAAGAAAAAGGAAGGATAAAAATCCTTGTGTAGCAATAGCCTGTTTAGTACAATAATGAGTTTTCCATTGTATAAATAATGATTTAGGAGTATAGCGCTGATGGCACGAGTGACTGTTGAAGACTGTCTTGATAATGTAGAAAATCGCTTTGAATTAGTAATGGTGGCAAGCAAGCGTGCTCGTCAAATTGCGAATGGGCAAGAGCCTTTGGTGGAATATGAAAATGATAAGCCAACGGTTATTGCCTTACGGGAAATTTCTGAAGGTAAAATAGGTCCTGAAATTCTTGAAGAAGTATCAGCAATGGCTCATATAGGTGCTTCACTCACATCTGTTGAAGAAGCAACAGAAGAAATGAGTAGTGGAGAGCAATCTTTATCACCCTAATAATAGGAATAGTCTAACGTGTTTTTAATCAGCGATTTGTGTAAAATTTTAAGTACCTATCTTGATGATGATAAGGTAAAGATGGTATATGATGCTTATCTATTTGGTGCTGAAGCTCATGAAGGGCAAACACGAATGACGGGTGAACCTTATATTTATCATCCAATTGCTGTAGCTCGTATTCTTGCTGAAATGCGTATGGATGAAAAATCTTTAGTCGCTGCTATTTTACATGATGTCATTGAAGATACTGATATTATTAAAGAACAAATTGTTGAAAAATTTGGTTATGAAGTGGCTGAAATTGTGGATGGTGTCACCAAACTTAATCATATTCACTTTGACAATAAACAAGAAGCCAAAGCTGAAAGTTTTCGTAAAATGATTTTAGCAATGGTCAATGATCTACGTGTCATTTTGATTAAACTCGCCGATAGACTACATAATATGCGTACTTTAGGGATTATGCGTCCTGATAAAGCACGTCGTATTGCTGCGGAAACCTTAGAAGTATATGCACCTATTGCCAATCGTTTAGGCATGAATATTATGCGTCACGAATTAGAGGATTTAGGTTTTCAAGCCTATTACCCTATGCGTTATAGAGCAATTAAAGAGGCTGTTTTAAAAACACGTGGGCATCAAACAGCCATTGTTAAAAAGATTCAAACTGCTTTAGAAACAAATCTCCATAAAGAAAATATTAATTGTCGTGTGTTAGGACGTGAAAAACATCTATATAGTATTTATCATAAAATGCAGGATAAGCATCTTAAATTTTCAGAAGTTTATGATGTGTATGCTTTTCGTTTAGTCGTGGATAATGTTGATGTCTGTTATCGTTCTCTTGGTGTTGTTCATGCTATTTATAAGCCTATTCCTGGTAAATTTAAAGATTATATTGCCATTCCAAAAGTCAATGGTTATCAATCTTTACATACCATTTTATTCAGCCCCTTTGGTGTTCACATTGAAGTGCAATTACGCACCCAAGAAATGCATGATGTCGCTGAAAATGGTATTGCTGCCCATTGGGGTTATAAAGAGGGTGAAGATAATGCAAATGGCAGTGCCATTGCTCAAAGTAAAACACGTGAATGGCTCAAAGGATTGCTTGAATTACAAAAAACATCAGGCAATCCCATTGAATTTTTAGAAAGTGTTAAGGTAGATTTATATCCTGATGAAGTGTATGTTTTTACACCCAATGGGGATATTATGAAACTTCCTAGAGGGGCTACTATTATTGATTTTGCCTATGCAGTACATACTGATATTGGTAATACAGCCATTGCTGCCATTATTAATAAAAATCATTGTCCACTGAGTACACAACTCAAAAATGGTCAAACGATTAAAATTCTTACCGCATCAGACTCTACCCCTAACCCCGCATGGCTAAATTTTGTGTATACTGCTAAGGCACGTAGTAATATCCGCAGTATGTTGAAAAACTTACATCAAGAAGAAGCCGTTGTTTTTGGTGTTAAATTATTAAATAAATGCCTTTCTAAATTACAGATATCTATTGATGATTTATCTCAAACTCGCATTCAAAAAGTACTGGAAGATTATCATTTAAAAACATTTGATGATTTATTAACTCAAGTGGGTTTAGGGAATCGTATTCCTCAGCTTGTTATCCGTCATTTGTTTCCTGATCAAAGTGATACTTTAGATGAGCCCTGTAAAAAAGGACAGTCATTAAATATTAAAGGTACTGAAGGAACGGTTGTTCATTATGGGCGTTGTTGTCATCCTATTCCAGATGATAATATTATTGGTTATATCAGTTCTGGGCGTGGTATTGTGATTCATACAAGAACCTGTAGTAATGCCAAAGAATTTTATAAACAAGATCAAAAATGGATTGATCTTGAATGGAGCCATGACATTAATGCAGAGTTTAGTGTTTCTTTACGTGTAGTTGTAGAGCATCGTAAAGGAGTTTTGGCAATAATTGCTTCCTCCATTTCTGATAGTGAAGCCAATATTGAACATGTGGTCACCAGTAACCTTGATGATCAACTTTCTTCACTTGATTTTATTTTATCAGTACGAAATCGCCAGCATCTGGCTCAAATTATGAGAAATTTAAGAATTTTAGATATGGTAAAAACCATTACTCGTTTATAGTATTAAATTTTTTTCATTGCTCTTTATTAAAGGCTTTTTATGAAACACACTTTTCTTTTTTTCATCGTTCTAATATTTATGATACAGTCTACTTCTATTTTGGCTCAAGATGTGACACTTTGTCCTAAAGAACGTCTTGCTATATGCACAATGGATTACACACCAGTATGTGCTTCAATGAAAGATGATTCAGTAAAAAATTATGGAAATGCTTGCAGTGCTTGTGCTGATCCTGAGGTAGTTTCTCATGTAGTCGGTGTGTGTCCTGCTCACACCTTATTAACAGAAGAAGTGACTAGATTATTTTCTGGTAATACGTATCAAGCAGTGATTCCTTCCAGAAAAATTTCTATGACGGTTTATGTTGATCCAAATGGTACAATGCGAGGTATGCAAGCAGGACATAAATTTACAACAAAATGGCGGATCAATGATGAAGGGCAAATTTGTGTCAGTTATAAAGATAAAATGAATTGTCGTTTTGTGATGTATGAAGAAGGAAAATATAAAAAATATAAGCTTAATGAACAAGGTGAAAATATCGCCTTAGTTATTTATCAATCTTTTGCAAAGGGTAATATTCATAACTACTAGGGATCATGCTAATGGACTTGAACAGTCGATTATTGTCCTTAAAGGAATTGGTAAAAAGTTATCAGAACGTTTTGCCAAACGCTCACTATTCAGTCTGAATGATTTATTATTTCACTTACCCATTCGCTACCAAGATAAAACAAAAGTGGTTAATATTGCCCATTTACAAGTGGGGCATAGTGCATTATTTACAGGAGAGTTACTCGAATGTCAGGTGCAAACACTCAGACGTACTGTTTTAAGCTGTGTGATTAATGATGGTACAGGGGTGATCAATGTCCGTTTTTTTCATTTTAATTCAGCACAAGCAAAATCCCTCATTAATGCCACCGAACAAGGAAGGTGGCTCAGTTGTTTTGCAGATATAAAACGAGGTAGAAATTCTCTGGAAGTGATTCATCCAGAATATCATATTATTAATGATGATTACACTATTCCCATTGATAATAGCCTAACACCTGTTTATCCGACCACAGAAGGGCTTTCACAAGGTGTGTTACGCAATACCATTAAACAAGCGTTGAATTATCTTGAACGAGCAGTAATTGATGATTATTTACCTTTCGCGATACGTGAAGAATTAAAACTTCCTTCTTTAAATGAAACATTAAATTATTTACATCATCCACCACCAGATAGCTCTGCCTTTGAATTACACTCTGATCAGAATCATTATCGACAACGTTTGGTTTTAGAAGAATTATTGGCACATCAATTAAGTATGAAATGTGCCTATCAAAAGAAAAAACAGCTTTATTCTTATTCTTTATCTATACGAAATCATCCAGATAGCTATTGTGCAAAATTTCTTAAACAACTGCCTTTTCAGCTCACTCAAGCACAGCAACGAGTGATTGCTGATATTGCTGAAGATCTGACTGTATCACATCCTATGCAACGTTTAGTTCAGGGAGATGTGGGATCAGGTAAAACAATGGTTGCTGTTTTAGCCGCTTTATATGCCATTGAAAATGGTTTTCAAGTGGCTTTAATGGCTCCTACAGAATTATTAGCGGAGCAACATTATAATAATTTTCAGCAATGGCTAGAAGTATTGAATTTACAAGTAGCTTGGTTGAGTGGTCAATGTAAGGTAAAACAACGACGAGAAGCATTACAATGTATTGCTGATGGATCAGCCAATATGGTGATAGGCACACATGCCTTATTTCAAGAAAAAGTAGTATTTCATCATTTAGGTTTAGTGATTATTGATGAACAACATCGCTTTGGCGTTCATCAACGTTTTGCATTGATACAAAAAGGCATAAAAAAAGAAACAGATAAAGAATATTATCCTCATCAATTAAGTATGACTGCAACCCCTATTCCTCGCACATTAGCAATGACTGCTTATGCTGATCTGGATTGTTCAGTCATTGATGAATTACCGCCAGGACGGACACCTGTAGAAACGGTTGTGATTGGAGAACATCGCCGTAATGAAGTATTAGAACGTGTGCATCAGGCTTGTTTAACGGGAAGACAAGCGTATTGGGTGTGTACTTTAATTGAAGAATCTGAACTATTGCAATGTCAGGCGGCAGAAGAGACTTATAAAATATTGCAAGAGGCATTTCCAAATTTAGCCATTGGCTTGGTACATGGGCGAATGAAAAACGATGAAAAACAGGCCATTATGAATGCCTTTAAAGCAGGTGAACTGTTATTGTTAATTGCTACCACGGTTATTGAAGTGGGTGTGGATGTCCCCAATGCTAGTGTAATGATTATTGAAAATGCAGAACGTTTGGGATTATCACAACTACATCAACTGAGAGGAAGGGTCGGACGTGGCAGTCAATCCAGTGCCTGTATATTAATGTATAGCCATCCATTATCTAAAAATGGTAAAGCACGTTTAATGATCTTACGAGGAACCAATGATGGTTTTATCGTGGCACAAAAAGATCTTGAACTGAGAGGTGCTGGTGAATTAATGGGGACTCGACAAACAGGTTTAGCTGAAATGAAAATTGCTGATTTAATGAGAGATCAGCATTTAATTCCTAAGATTGATAAACTTGCACAGTGTTTAATGCAAGAATATCCAGACAATATTGAGCCTATTATTAATCGTTGGATAGGTAAAAAAATGGAATATTACTCATTATAATCAATAAATTTTTAAAGCAATAAATATCACCTCATTTTACTAGTGAGCTAGTGTTTGGGAATATTATTGTTCATCACTTGTAACCAATGAATAAGCGGTATTGCTATACTTATCAATAATAAAATTAAGAGGATATTCATCCATAATGGTTTTGTAATGTGGGGTTGCTTTATACTAAAATGTGAAAGTCTCATAAAAGGTCTTGATACCATAAAATGTAATAGAGCCGCAATCAATAAGCATATTAAAAAACTAATAATGGCATTGAGATGATGTCCATAAGAAAGCTGATTGCCTTTGAGGTAAGTGAATACAAAAATATGGCTTAAATACATTTCATAGGACACTAAACCAATGAATCTAAGTGGATAAAAGGTGAAAATAGGATAGAAAATCTTATCCTTAAAAAAAGAAATTAACATCATTATTGCAAATAAAAAGCTTACAATAACAAGATATTTAATAATTTGTAAATGAAAAGCATGAGGTGAAAAATCTTTAGGTAAAAAATTGTCAGGATTAGAATTAACGTGTATCTTATAAAATATAATGATGAGTAAAAAGAGAACGCATCCACTGAGCATTTTTCTTGAAACAGAAGAAAAACTAATATTTTTTTCGACCATATAAAAATGTGTTAATGCTAATAAAATACCTATATAAAAACTACTGATAGATAATACATGAATATCGGTTGATATTTTTGTGAAATAAAGACTAAAGGGAAGGGGTAGTAGGAGAATAAAGGTCACTAAACTGTATTTTATAAAGGAATTTTTAAATGAAAAAAAGGTATTTAAAATATGAATAAGTATGATCAAAAAAATATAAAAAATGAATTCAACACTGAGTGACCATGCAACGGGAATAACACTGAATACAGTGCTATCAAAAAAACTATGGATGAATAAATAATGACTGATCAGATGGTAAAAGCGATCAGCATTGATATAAATCGCTTGATAATTAAAAGAAGGGAAATACAATAATACACATATTAATAAATAATAGAGTGGAGCAATACGAAAAAAACGCCGTAAAATAAAGTGATTGATAGGCTGAATAGTCTGTCTATGATACAGTTTTTTAAATTGTGGTAAAAATAATAAATAAGCAGATAGAATAAAAAATAATTGTACGCCATAAGGTCCGATATAAAAAAAACTATATAAAGGATTCAGCCAAGCAAATATAGAATCTGGAATACGAAACAATTCCATATAATGGTAGGAAACGACCGATAAAATGGCAATACCCCTGATACCATCACATTCAGCATATTCAGGGCTTGATATAGGTGTTGGAAATAATGATTGCCATTGTTGTTTATTAAAAATTTTAGTCATATTGTCTGTGTACCCGTGATCAATGAAAATGAATGGATGTCATCTTTTGGGCAGGCACGTCATTACTCATTATTGCGTTGCATCTTGTATTTATTGAAAAATACAAATCATTATCTATTGAACAATTTTTATATTACATAGAAAAAATTGCAATACAAAATTTACTTGAAACAATTAATGTTTTTGAGCAAATAAGCATCTACCTCAAAATTCACAACTTAACATTCTAATTTTTTAACAAGGTTTTAATCTGTGCTATTGAAGCTTTTTGCATGGTTTTCCAAGTGAGGGGATTAATTGGAGGCATTTTTCTTTGTTTTTCAGACAAAGTAATGAGTTTAATTTGATAATCACCGGCATAAAATTGATAACTAGGAATGAGTTGATAGTGATGTTGGCTCGAAAATAGTTTCCAATCATGTAATTGATAAGGTATGTTTTTTTCGATAAGAAATAGGGCTATTTCTTCAGGAGAATCAGCCATCACCAAAAGATCAATACTACTTTGTGTATGAGCATGACCAAGTAATACTGAACCAATAAGACGTGGTTTAAATGAAGCAAATAATGTCATAGCATGGAGAGCGGTTTGCCTTAATTTTATTAATGTTTGTCCATGATCATTATTGTGGTAGAGATTTTGATGAATTTTTATCTGCTCTAAAATTTCTTCATTATTCGGAAAAATATGTTTGTCTTTAATGCCCAGATGATGTGCTGCTTTTTTTCGGGCTAATTGAATATTATCAAAGCCTTCTTCATTTATTAAACGTGCTGTTTCAACAGCAATTTGTTGCTGTAATTTATGAGTATTAGAATAATTCTTCATTAATTACTTCTGTGTTTTCAATACGTCGTTCTGATGGCGAACCAAAATCTGAATTATTAGAACCTTGTGGTTCAGTACCATTTACAAAAAATTCAAATTGTGTTTTTTTTGAATGCCTAGAAGCAAGCAGTCCTGTATTGGAATCAATTTTTACAGTAATGATATTATCTGGCTTACGTAATTTTTGCTCAGGTTTATCTTTAAGTGCAACTTTCATAAAGTCAATCCACATAGGCAGTGCTGCTGTGCTACCAAATTCCACACGACCTAACGAACGTGGTGTATCAAAGCCCACCCAAGCAGTCGCTGTAATTTGCCGATTAAATCCTGAAAACCAAGCATCTAACTGATCATTGGTTGTACCTGTTTTACCTGCAAGGTCTTTACGACCTAATTTTAGAGCTTTTGTTGCTGTTCCAAAACGAATCACATCACGCATAATAGTGGTCATTAAAAAAACATTTTCTTCATTTATAATACGTTTTGCATGTAAATTTTTATCTTTTGGACAGTCTTTTTGTGGATAATCAGCATTACATACAGCAGTATGTTGTTGCTGAAAAATAATATTTTTTTTAGGATCTTCAATACGTTCAATAAACCAAGGACTCACATCATAACCACCATTAGCAAGTATGGCATAGCCTCGCGCTATCTGCATAGGTGTTAATGTGGCACTGCCTAAAGCTAATGAAAGATTTTTAGGCAACTCTTCTTCTGTAAAACCAAAGCGTTTAACATAATCAATAGTATAGTGAATACCAATATCACGCAGTATGCGTATAGACACTAAGTTTCTTGATTTAATCAGTCCTTTACGTAATCGTGTTGGACCAAAAAATTTACCGCTATAATTATTAGGTCGCCAGAAACCTTCTAAATAACTGTCTTTAAAAACAACAGGTGCATCATTAATCAGTGTTGCCGCAGTGTAACCTTTATTGAGTGCTGCTGAGTAAATAAAGGGCTTAAAATTAGAACCGGGTTGACGTTTTGCTTGTACAGCACGGTTAAATTTACTGTGGTAATAATCAAAGCCTCCCATTAAGGCATTAATCGCACCATTTTGAGGATTAAGAGAAACAAAGGCACCTGAGGCTTCAGGAATTTGTGCAAGGGCATAATTTGAATCGTCTCGTTTTTCAACATAAATTACATCACCCATTTTAATAACATCTTCAATTTTTTTTGGCTTAGAACCTGTTTTGAAATCATTGATGTATTTTTTTGCCCATTTAACATCTGTCCAATTTAGGGCAGCACGTGTACCATCTTTTAATAATAAAACAGCATGTTGTTGTATGTGTTTTTTCTTTTTTATGGCTTTACTTATATGAGTGATTAATGCGGGTTTGAGAGGTCCCATAGGTTTATATTGTGATAATAATTTGATTTTTTGTTCTAAAGTGGGAATGTTTGTTAAGTTATAATGAGCGAGTACACCTTTGTAACCATGTCGATGCTCATAATCCATCAGTGCTTTACGAAGAGATTTATTAGCAGTTTCTTGCATTTCACTCGAGATAGAAGTATAGACATTATAACCTGCACTATATGCTTTTTTGTCATAATCTTTGACCATTTTAGCACGTACCATCTCAGCAATATAAGGTGCTTCAAGTTCTATCTTTGCAACATGAATTTTAGCATTATCAACGGTTTTTATGGCTAAATTATAATTTTCTTGCGAAATATAATTTAATTTTTTCATACGAGATAAAACATAGTTACGACGAATAGTGGCGCGTTTAGAGTTGGTAATAGGATTAAATTTAGAAGGTGCTTTGGGTAAGCCAGCAATCATGGCATATTGCTCTAAAGAGAGGTCTTTAAGCTCTTTGCCATAATACACTTTGGAAGCAGCAGCAACACCATAAGAACGATGACCTAAATAAATTTTATTCATATATAATGCCATGATCTCTTGTTTTGATAATTGCTTTTCAATTTTTAGAGATAAAAAGATTTCTTTAATTTTACGGATATAGGTTTTGTTAGGTGTTAAAAAAAAATTTCGGGCTACTTGCATTGTAATAGTACTACCGCCTTGTCCTTTTTTACCTGTTTTTGCCAAATGTACCATCGCACGAAGGATACCTTTGTAATCAATGCCCGGATGAAAAAAAAAGCTTTCGTCCTCAGCGGATATGACGGCATTAATTAATGTTTTTGGAATTTCGTGAAAGTGAATTGGCTCACGTTTTATTTCTCCAAATTCAGCTAACAACTTGTTATCAGAAGAATAAACTCTAAGGGGTACTTGTAGTTGTACATTTTTTAATACATCAATTTTGGGTAGTTTAGGATCAAAATAGAAATAAGCAGACGTGATAGCAATCACAGAAAATAAAAATGTGCTGACAAAAAGTGTGAACAGAGTTAGAAAAAATTGGTATAAGTGACGCATGAGTACTCAAATGGGTGATAGTATATTTTAAATAGTAAGTAGTGATTATAAAGTTTTTTTTGTACTATCACACTTGTTTTTAGAAAATATTAAATCAATGAGTAATTTTATAGTCTAGATACACTGAATTTAATGATTTAACAGTATGAATGAGTATTATATTTTTTTTATGATTTATCCTTTTAATTATAACATGTTAGAGAAATATTTATTTTATGATCATCCATAAAGTTTTTATTTTTCTTATTTTAAGCTTGCAAAATTAAACCAATGTATTATGATTGTTATGTAAGTTATTGAAAAATTGCATGATCATAAAATTTTAGATATAGAGTCACCGTCATTTTTAATAAAGGATTTTGTTTTGGATATTGCACAATTATTCGGAAAAAAAGCACAAAATTTACTCGGGGTGGATATTAGTTCATCTGCTGTAAAATTGCTTGAATTATCTAAAAATGGTGATCGATATAAAGTTGAAGCTTACACTGTAGAACCACTACCACCCAATTCAGTGGCTGAAAAGAATATTACTGACATTGATGCAGTGGGTGAAGCAATAAAGAATGCTGTAAAACGCTCTGCGACACGTCGTAAAAATGCAGCCTTAGCGGTTGCAGGTTCATCAGTCATTACCAAAATTGTACAAATGCCTGATGATTTATCAGATGAAGAACTAGAAAGCCAAATTATGGTTGAGGCTGACCAGTATATTCCTTATTCATTAGATGAAGTGAACTTAGATTTTGATGTGCAAGGACCCAGTGAAGCATCATCTGAACATATTGATGTGCTATTAGCGGCTTCACGCAGTGAAAATGTTGATGTTCGAGTTGCAACCGCAGAATTAGGAGGCTTAATTGCTAAGGTGATTGATGTTGAAGCGTATGCGATGGAAAACACCTTTTCATTAATTGCTTCCCAACTGCCTAATGGTGCTCAAGAAATGACGGTTGCGGTATTTGATATTGGGGCAACTATGACGACATTAGGTGTTATGCATGATTTAAAAACAATTTATACTCGTGAAGCTATTTTTGGTGGTAAACAATTAACAGAAGAAATTCAGCGTCGTTATGGTTTATCGTATGAAGAAGCGGGTATGGCAAAAAAACAAGGTGGTTTACCTGATACTTATGTTGCTGAGGTACTCAATCCATTTAAAGATGCAATGATACAACAAATCAGTCGTACCTTACAATTTTTCTTCTCATCCAGTGAATATAGCTCTGTTGATCATATTGTTTTAGCAGGTGGTTGTGCTTCTATTCCAGGTATTGATCAAATGGTTGAAGAAAAATTAAGCATTAGTACTATTATTGCAAATCCTTTTGCGAATATGACTTTATCAGCCAAAATTAAAGCACAGGTATTGAGTAATGATGCACCTGCATTAATGCTTGCCTGTGGACTTGCACTGAGGAGTTTTGATTAATGGCAAAAATTAATTTATTAAATTGGCGTGAAGAAAAACGTAAACTCATTGAACAACAATTCTATGTCATGTTAGCACTTGCGGCTCTTTTAGGTGCTGGAGTTGTATTTGCGGTACAGACTCAGCTTGATTTGATGATTGAACATCAAGAATCACGCAATGAATATGTAAAATCTGAAATTAAAAAAGTAGAGAAAGCTATTGCAGAGATTAAGGTATTAGAAAAGAAAAAAGCAGCTTTACTTTCTCGTATGAATGTTATTCAAAGTTTACAGAGTGATCGTTCTGATAGCGTACATTTGCTGGATGAATTAGTGAAAGTGATACCTGAGGGAGTTCATTTAACCAGTTTTAAACAAAAGAAAAAATCCCTGAATTTTATTGGTATTGCTCAATCTAATGCCCGTGTTTCAGCTTATATGCGTAATATAGAACGTGCTGAATGGTTATCAAGCCCAAGTTTGAAAGTTATTGAAAGCAATAAAAAAAATGTTCAAGGCTATAGTCGATTTACTTTAACTTCGGAACAAGCTTCCCCTAACAAGAAAGATAAAAAAGGCTAATGGGAAAATGCTATGAATTTAAATGAATTAGATTTTCAAAATGTGGGTGGCTGGCCACTTGCGGTACGATTAAGTGCTACCTTTATTGTATTTGCTTTAGTACTTGGTGGTGGTTTTTATCAATTTACTCAAAATAAAATTAAAGAATTACAAGCAGTTGAAAGTAAAGAAGAACCTCTTAAAGTTGAATATAGAACAAAACAAGGTAAGGCTGCTAACCTACAAGCTTATACACAACAAATGGCAGAAATGGAAGAACGCTTTGGTTCCATGTTAAGACAATTACCACAAAAAACAGAAGTAGCGGATCTTTTAATCGAAATATCACAAATAGGTTTGAGTAATAATTTAGAATTTAGTTTATTTAAGCCCTCTCGTGAAATACGTAAAGAATTCTATGCTGAATTACCTGTTAATATTAATGTAACAGGGACTTATCATGATTTTGGAGGATTTGCGACAGGTATTGCAGCATTACCTAGAATTGTGACCATTCATAATGTCTCTATGATACCTAAAAATACAAAAGAGGAACCTCATAAGAATGTGGATGCTGATAAAAAACTGACCATTATTTTAGTCGCAAAAACATATCGTTATCTTGATGAAAATGAAACATCTCCAAAGAAAAAGAAACGACGTGGACGCAAAAAATAATAATAGGTGAGGTGTAGCGATATGAATTCATGTAAAAATATAAGATGGAATTATGAGTGATGAAAAAAATATTATTGATAATAACATCATTATTGATGCTAAGTGGTTGTGTGAATGATGATATTACCGATTTACGGATTTATGTAAAAAAGACTAAAGCATCTGCTAAAGGTAAAGTATCTTCAATACCTGAATTTAAACAAAGTGAACCTTACACCTATACGGGTGATGAAGTGCGTGATCCTTTCAAACCTGTGGTGGATGTTGAAGTCTCAAGTGGTGTCTATAACGGTCCGCGTCCAGATGAAAATCGCCTTAAAGAGCCATTAGAAGATTTTTCATTGGATAGTTTAAAGATGGTCGGTACATTGACACAAAAGGAAGAAGATTGGATCTTAATTAAAGATCCTGATGGTTTATTACATCGAGTGGCGATTGGTCATTATATGGGTAAAAATTACGGTAAAGTGGTTAGTATTAGTGAAGAAGAAGTGACTTTAGTGGAGTTAGTTACTGATCGCAGAGAAGGTTGGGTTGAACGTGACGCATCAATTGCACTAAGTGAATAATAATTTATATATGTATCCTTATTGAGTAAGTTGTTCGGAAATGATTAGAGAGAATGTTATGAACATTAAAATAATTTTTAAATATTTATTAGTGACTGCTTTGAGTATGTTGTTATTTAGTTTTGTTAGCACAGTCTATGCCACTAATACACTTGAAGATATTTCCTTTTCATCCATTCCAGGTGATAAGGTACAAGTTGTATTGAGATTTAGTGATATGGCAACTAGTCCTGGAAGCTTTACCATTAATTCACCAGCAAGAATTGCATTTGATTTTCCTGATACCGCAATTGCATTAGATCATAAACGAAAAAATATTGGTATTGGTCTTGCACGAAGTGTTACGGCTGTGGCATCAGGCGGACGTACGCGAGTGGTGCTTAACATGGTGACATTAACACCTTATTCAACAATAATAGATGGTAATAATGTGGTTATTATCATAGATGAAGCAAATGTAAATTACTCAAATAATGCTTTAACAGGAAATAGCATTACCGATATAGATTTTCGTTTAGGTCCAGATGGCGAAGGCGATATTATTCTTACTTTCGCAGAACAGCCTAAAAATGTTAATTTACAACAAGCTTTTAAAAAGCTTGTGATTGATATTAATAATGTGGGTTTACCGGGTAATTTAGAACGTCGTTTAGATGTCAATGATTTTAATACACCTGTGACTTTTATTGATACTTTTTCCTCAGGAAAAAATGTCAAAATGGAAGTGGATGTTAAAGGAGAATTTACTCATTTGGGTTATCAAGCAGGTAAAACATTTACGATTGAAGTAAAAGGTTTAACAAAAGCAGAAAAAGAAGCCAAACAAAAAGCTAAATTTGGTTATTCGGGTGAACGACTTTCATTAAATTTTCAAGATATTGAAATACGTGCAGTATTACAGCTTATTGCTGATTTTACAGGCAAAAATATGGTCACGAGTGATACCGTAAATGGTAGTATTACTTTACGTTTAAAAAATGTGCCTTGGGATCAAGCATTATCCATTATTTTAAAAAGTAAAGGTTTAGGAATGCGTGAAGAAGGAAATGTCATGCGTGTTGCACCTTCTGAAGAATTAGCCGCTATTGAAAAGCAAGAATTAGAATCAAAACGACAAATTGCGGACTTATTACCTCTCGTCACAGAAACGATTCAACTTCAATTTGTGCCTGCTTCTGCGGTGATTACTTTATTAGATGATATGGGTGCGAATGAAGCATCAAAAAATCAGGCGGGCAGTAATGGAGATATTGAGGATACCGATAGTGCCTCTTATATTTCTTCTCGAGCAACCATTGTAGGTGATGACCGCACTAATAAACTTATCGTTCGTGATACGGCTCGTAATATCGTACAATTGCGTAAATTAATTAAAGAAATTGATACACCGACTAAACAAGTATTAATTGATGCAAGAGTGGTATCAGCCAGTGATAAATTTGAACGAGATATGGGCTTAAATTGGAATTTTAGATCGTTAAATACACAACATCCTGATGGGACAATTAATACTTTAAAGGAACGTGGTTTTGTTGGTAATACAGGTAATTATCAAACAACAGATGCTTTAGTTGATTTAGGAACCGCACAAAAAAATATATTAGGCATTACATTTGGACTACTCAATACAGGTTATTTGGTTGATTTAGAAATATCCGCTTCACAGATTGAAGGCACATCAGAATTAATTTCCAGCCCAAGAGTGGTGACAACTAATGGCAGTACCGCAAAAATTAAAGCGGGTAATGAAGTGCCTTATTTAGAACAAAATGAAAATGGTAATACGGTTGCTTTTAAAGATGCTGTATTAAGCCTTGAAGTCACACCTCTTATTATTCCGGGTAATAAAGTTCACATGGATTTGATTATCAATAAAGATGAAGTAGATGCTTTAGTACCCATTGGTATTGGTTCAGCACCTTCTATTGCAACGAGAGAAATTGAAACTTCAGTGCTGGTTGATAATGGTGATACAGTGGTTCTTGGTGGTATTTTTGAGCATAATAGAAGTAAAGGTACTGACTCTGTTCCTATTTTAGGTGATATTCCTGTAATAGGTGCGGCATTTAGAGTGAATAGTACTCAAGATACAAAAACAGAACTTATTATCTTTATTACCCCTAAAATTATGAACGAAACCTTATCCGTTCGATAAAAATCAATATGGATTGTGTGTTTTTATAAAAAATATACAATCTATGATTGACCATTTTACGTCATAAATCCTTCCTTAATGAATATTTATTAAACTCTTTCTAAAATAGTACTTGATAAAATTAGCATGATTTGTCATATTATCCTGATATAATTGAATTTGGGATTTAAGATCATTAATAATATTATTTTAATTGGGCCAATGGGAGCAGGTAAAACAACCATTGGTCGTCAAATTGCTCGTGTTTTAAATTTTGATTTTTTTGATAGTGATAAAGAAATTGAAGAACGCACAGGTGTTTCTATACCACTTATTTTTGAGTTGGAAGGTGAGAAAGGATTTCGCAAACGTGAACAGGATATTATTTCTCATCTTGTACAAAAATCACATATTGTGTTAGCGACGGGGGGTGGAGCTGTATTGAGTGTCGAAAATCAAAATATTTTGAAGCGTTCAGGTACAGTCGTTTATTTGTGTGCCGATATTGATGATTTATTAGAACGTACTGCCAAAGACAAAAATCGTCCATTATTGCAAATGGGTGATCCTAGAAAAAAATTAGAATCCATTTTAATAGAACGTGAACCCATTTATCGTGATTTAGCCGATATTATATTAGCCACGAATAAAATGACCGTTCATTCAGCGGTTAAAGCATTAGAACAATTAATTAATGAACAAAATCAATAAAGTAAATACAATGAAAACATTAAATGTTGACTTAGGAGATCGTAGCTATCCTATTTTTATTGGTCAGGAAATTCTCTCTGATCAGTCACTTGTCTCTCCCTATGTCAGCGGTAAGCAAGTTGTTATTGTCACCAATGAAACCATTGCACCGCTGTATCTTAATAAAATTTTAACATTATTTAAAAATTATCAATGTAAAACAGTCATTTTACCTGATGGTGAAATTTATAAAACTTATGAGGGTATTTTACCCATTATAGATTGTTTAATGCAAAATAAATTTGATCGACAGGTGACACTCGTCGCTTTAGGTGGCGGTGTTGTGGGTGATATGACAGGTTATGCGGCGGCTATTTATCGTCGAGGGGTTAATTTTATACAAATACCGACTACATTATTAGCACAGGTAGATTCTTCAGTAGGAGGTAAAACAGGCGTTAATCATCCTTTAGGTAAAAATATGATTGGTGCGTTTCATCAGCCTAAATGTGTGATTGCAGATACCCATACTCTCAATACTTTAGATGATCGACAGTTAAGTGCGGGTTTAGCCGAAGTAATTAAGTATGCCTTGATTAATAGTGCTGATTTTTTTACTTGGTTGACGCATAATATGGATGCACTCAAGCAAAGAGATTCCATTGCTTTGTCTTATGCGATTGAATTTTCTTGTCAGGATAAAGCCACTATTGTGGCGGCTGACGAAAAGGAAGCAGGACAACGTGCTTTACTTAATTTAGGGCATACCTTTGGTCATGCTATAGAAACAGGTTTAGGTTATGGTAATTGTTTACATGGCGAAGCGGTTTCTATTGGTATGGTAATGGCTGCTGATTTGAGTGTCAGACAAGGTTGGATTAAACCATTGGTACAGCAACAAATTATGACTCTTTTACAAAGTGCAAACTTACCGATAGAAGTGCCTATTATTAATAATACTCGGCTCTCTATTGAACAATTTGATGAATTAATGGCAGGTGATAAAAAAGTATTGGATGGTCAACTGCACCTAGTTTTATTGAAGGCATTAGGGAGTAGCTTTATCACAAATAATTTTGATAAAGAAAAATTAAAACAAACATTAAGTGCTTTTGTTACTCTCTAGTAACTATAAGTACTGAAAACTGATTTTATATGAAGAACAAAGGATAATACGTGTCACAATTAGATCGACTAGGATTACTAGAAAACCCTTTTAACAATAATCTTGAACCACGTTATTTCTATGCTGATCAAAGTCGAGATGAAATATTAGAATCATCTGAACAGCTGATTGATAATTCAAATGATTTTCAAGTGATTGTTGGTGATTCTGGAATGGGAAAAAGCCATTTTTTAGGGGCATTGGCTGAACAGATTGATGATAAATTTCGAGTTGTTAAAATTATTGATGGATCACATTATGATACAGATAATTTATTACAAGGTTTGCTTGATGTTTTAGGAACTAAAGATTTAGAAGATGATGTTGATCAATTAGAAGTTTTAAAAATACAACTCTCTGAAATAAATGCTTTTGGTTTTAAACCTATACTGTTTGTTGATAATGCACAGACACTTTCTCTAGAGTCATTAACATTTTTAATACAACTTTCGCAAGAAAGACAAGACCAACAGTCTTATATTAATATTATTCTTTTTTCTACAGCTGAAATTACTGAATTATTACAAGATCAGGCATTTAAAAATTATCGAGATATTATTCATCTGGCAACATTAGTTCCCTTTAAGCACAAGGATCTAGCGGATTATTTAAATCATAAAATGCTTACCTCAGGCTTTAAAAATGAGCTTATCTTTACTGATCGAATTGTTGACAGTATCTTTACAGATTCTAAAGGTGTGCCAAAAGATATTGATTTTTATGCGAATAAATTTTTAGTCTCTAGTGGTAAAGCTGATAATTATATTAAAAGTTATAAACACAATAGAAAAACTGAGTTTATTAAACCTGTTCATAATATTACTGAATCTAGCAAGGATATTATTGAACCAGTTGATGATTTTGAACAATTAAAAGAAGATAAATTTTTAAGTGCTTTGGATGAAAAAATAGAACATCCAAGTGATCGTGCTGAAGAACAATTAAATCGTTTGAATGAAGAATTTGATGAAATTGAGCAAATTGATCATAAATCCAATGAAAAATTTGTGAAAGAAAACGTAGAAGAAGATGATTTACAACAAATTTTTGATGATAATTCAGAAATTTCTGAGTCAACATTACCAAAATTTGTAATACCAATGGCTTTAATTGGTCTTTTAGCGGTTATTGCTATTGTTATTAGTTCAATGTTTAAAGGATCAGGACAAGACGATACAGATTTTGTAATAGAAGAGGAGGGAAAAATTGAAGATTTAGTCTTAGAATTGCCTCCCCAAGGTAGTATCAATAATGATACGAATACAAATACCGATGCAGCCTCTACTGAAGGCAATTCAGATACCTTAATCGATCTCATTGGCGAATCTGATAATGAAACGATTGATGTTGAATTGATTGAAGATACTCCTGTTGATAATAAGGAACATATCGATGAAAATATTTCTTATGAAACCATTCCTACTCCTAAAGCAATACCCGAGACAATATCTTCATTAATTCCAGAACTTAAATCAGTAAAACCAAAATTAGTGATTGGTTCAGAACATCGTCAATATATTACCATTCAAGGTGATAATCTAACTAAACAAACTCGCATATTTGTTCGTTGGTCAAGTGGAGAAAAAGAATTTTCACAGGAAAAAACACCAAGACAATGGCAATATATTAATAAAAATGAAATTAAATTACATTTAAGTACAGGTACAAAAGTTCAGGAATGGCAAGTTATTGCAAAAAATAGTGATGATGAGCAGTCACAGGTGTCTCAATTTAAAGTGGTTAAACCTTATACCGCAAAACTTTCTATTGAAGAAATTTTACCCTCTGTATTTATAGGCAGTAATAAGCGTGAGACCTTAACAATAAAAGGAAAAGGATTTTCAGAAAAAACGGCTATTGAACTCAGATGGGATAAAAATAAAAAGATTTTTTCATCTCAATTAACTGCA
>JAGLFC010000180.1 GCA_023144715.1 Gammaproteobacteria bacterium
CCGGGTACTTCAATTAATATCCAGATAATATAAGCTACCCACATATTAGCTACGACATTAATCGCACGAATCATACAATCAACATCAGGTAAAAAGGATGCCCACGGTGTTGGTTTTTGAGTGTGTTCTGGTACGGGTACACCAAATCCTTTAAGAGAACAGATAGTATTGAATAAATCTCGACTGAGTTGTTCGATATGCTGTAATTGGATATGAGTCACCATCAATGCTGCTTTATGAAAATAAGGCAATTGTTCGATGGCTTTTTCATTCATGGTAAGTTCAATCACTTGTGGTTGGTATTGAGGCGGATGATCGGCTAACATCTGTTCAATATTTGAAAAACGAGCGTCTATCTCTGTATTTAATGCTTCTAAATGGGGTAATAATTCATTAAGATTGAGTTCTGAAACTTCTTGAAGACTTTCATACCAACGATCTATTGTCAGCATCAGATCCGCTGATTCTATTTGAAATTGTCGCCATTGTCCTTTTATTTCTCCCACTTCATAGGTATCCGTCATGGCAGCAATTAAAGTTTGATTAAACTTATTACGTTGTTGTACTTCCTCAAGTCGTAATGTGGCATTATCATTGGTTTGCCCCATCATGCTACTGAGGTAACTCATATATAATTTTCGTTGTGTCGCAATCAATGTTGCCGTGGCACTATTCAGTTGATTCAGTGTACTATTAGGCCAAATAAAAATATTAACCAGTGAATAGGTTAATATGCCTAGACTCGTTTCTTGTACTCGTAAAATAGCGGTATTAAAAGCATTAACGGGGTCTGTACCTGCATCAAAACAAATAATAGAAGTGACAAAACCTGCGACAAACCAAAAATAAGAGCTTGTATAGCTGTATTTATAACTACATAAAGCCAACCAAAGGGATAAGAGTGTTATAAATAACCAACGATCTTGTATCGAAAAAGCGATGATCGTGAGAGACACCACAAAGGCAAGCAATGTTCCAAATAAACGTTTGAGTCCTTTATTGATAGATAAACCTACGGTGGACAGGCTTATAACTGCCACAGCAAAGCCTGCCCAATAAGGTCTTTCCCAATCCATCCATAAAGCAAAGCCAAACACAATGACCATGGCTAACGATGTTTTTAATGCTTCCTTGATGCGTCTATTCATTAACACGCTTACTGAACTGCTTTTGTGTTTCTAGTGTGTCAGATTTTATTCTTGACGCTAAGAGTTTAATAAAAGAATTTGCACTTAAACCATGTAGGATAATGCTCAAGGTAATGGTACATACCGCTGTGAGTACAATGGTATGAGAGCCAGGTAAGTTGGCATTAATAACCATAATTGCAAACACAACACTGGCTAAACCACGAGGACCAAACCAGCCAATAAAGAGTTTTTCATCACTTCTTAGATTAAGTCCTGCCAAACTGAGATAGGCAGGTAACATGCGTATAACGGTTAAACTCAGTAGAGAATAGACAATAATTTGCCAAGTAAAAGCATGAAGTGAATGTCCTACTACTATTGCCCCAAAAACAACCCAAGTAATCAGAGCCAGTGTATCGCCAGTTCCTTCAGCGGCCAATAAAAATCGGTCTGTCGTTTTTATGCTACTTAATAAAATACCACCCACAAAGGCTGCAATAAAGCCACTACCGCCTAAAATTTGTGCGATAGCAAAACAACTAATTGCCAATACAACAATGGGGAGTTGTTCCCAAGTTTTGGTCGCCCAATGGTGAGTATTGCAATATTTCATAAATAAGGTGGCTACAAAAGTCAGAGAGAGACCGACAATAACACCAATACCAATTTCTTTTGATACTAATTCTAAGGCTAATATATGTGGATTATCACCTGCGTTCCCTGCTGCTAAGGCAAGAAAAAGATAAATAATAGGCACACAAATACCGTCGTTAAGACCACTTTCTACATTAAGCCCTTCACGAATTTTATCGGGTACTGCTGGATTTGTGACTACCGCTTTACCAAGAGCAGCATCGGTGGGTGCCAGTAATGTGGCTAAAATGGCAACTTCAAAGAGTGTTAAACTATCAAAAATCAGCACACCAATAACAAAGCCTAAAAGAATGGTTAAAGGTAAACCAATGAGCAGTAAACGCCAATGGATACTTGCATTTTTCTTTAAAACACTTAAATTAGCATTGGAGGCATCCGTAAATAAAACTAATGCTAAGGTTAATTCTGCGAGCGTGCTTAAACTTTCAGAATTAAGGTCTAAGTTTAATATGCCCAAACCATACGATCCTAAAGCAAGACCAAAGGCCGCAAAGACAATTGCACCATTAATGGGAGTGCGTTCCAAACGTCCACTGAGTAGACTATAAATAAAAATAAAAATGGAAAATATTGCAAGGGTTTCATACATGATGTGATAACCTTTAAAAAGTTTAGGGGATCATGTAATGTTACTAAATCCCCTACATAATTAATGAAATATAATAAAGTGGTTAAAGAAATTTACATGCTATCAATAATCGCTTGTTTCTTTGTTTTGTATTGAGCAGGAGTGATATAACCACCTGCTGCTAATTTATCCAATTCACTAATACGTTGTTGAGGTGAATTTGATGCAGACTGAACAGGTGCTTGTGAGGCATACGCTTGTTGCTGTTCGGCATCCGCTCTACGAGTTGAATTTTGTAATAATTTTGTGGCAAAAACACCTCCAATAAAAGCGCCTGCATCACTGGCATAAGAAGGCACACTGATCAGTAATACTGATGTGCCGATAAGAGTACTGAGTACACTGGAAAAAAATTTATTTTTTATAGACATAATGATGTTCCTTTTTTAAAGAGCGGTGCAGTTGCCAAAAATTAAAAAGCTGAGACCTTCACCGACGAGAGAGCCACTCATATCACCTTTTTTAGTATCAATGGAAATACTCCAACCACGGCTATTTTCAACACCTTGAAGAATAAGATGATCACCTTGTTGCTCCATACTTTTTACATTTGAAGTACCTTTATGACCACTTTCATAAGCGGCACGTATGACTTTCTTTTCTTTATCAACGATAATAAATTCAGGCAAGTCAAAACTTGTTGCCGTATCTTTAACACAGGCGACATTGTCAACACAGGCGATGATATCAACAGTAGAACACACAATATTGCCTGTTTCAGAAGCATTAGCTGTCATAAAAGGGCTTGCTAACAGCAGAGTGCTTAATAAGCCCCATGAATAGTTTTTTTTACGCATTGAATTGATCCTTTTTATTTTTTTGTAGAGATAGGTAAAAACCACTAAAAATATCTGAATCGACTTCTTTAGTGGTGAAATTTGAGTCTATGTAGAAATTATAATTAATGACTTGACTGATCAAGTATAGAATTACTCGTGCTAGAACCTGATGCCTGAACATTACAGTTTTGTTGAATTTCATTGATACGTTCGGCAATTTTTTGGTTATATTCCTTTATTTCCATTTCTTTGTTAGCATCGGGATGTTTCGTTGCACTTGTGGCAACATTAACAACTAATCCAATCGGCATAATACTCATCACGCCTTTAACCGTTCGCTCATCTGTGCTTTTCTTCTCATGTTGCAAATGAGCAATATCTTCCTTGGCAGTCGAACAGTCGGTACTATTTTGTTGTGACCATACATTGCTAGAAACAAGAGAAAAAAGAATAACGAATGCGCTACTGTTTAAAATTGTTAATTTCATTATAAAATCTCCATAAACTTATTTGCTGGCTTTTTCGTTAAGAATAGGATCTTTAAGGAATTCAGTTGCACCCCAATTCGCTTGTAATACAAGACCTTTATCAACCATTTGATAAATAGATACGCCAGGTACTAAAGAAACAGATTTTACGCCTCCAGCTTCTTTTCCTGCCAATTTTATAACCGCATCACCTGATGCGCCTACTTGTAAACCAACGGTTGTAAATTGCTTATAAACCGTCTCATTTTTAAAAACAAGAACAGCATGAATAGATTTATAGCCTACACCTGGACCTGTACCTGCTCTAACGGCATTCATATAAGTTTTTGTTTGATCGGAGTTTTTATAGACCACACCCAAGCCTTTGCCAGCAACATAAAGTACAATATTAGCAATATGACCTTCAAAAACACCATAAGCATAGGCATTTTTTATTTCTTCTTCTGCTTTAGGTTGTTCTTTGTATAAACGCTCTAAAGTTTGTGTGGCCATTTCTTCAATTTTTTGACGTTTGGCACTGGCATTTTCTATTGTCACAGCATCATTTGGAGTGTTTTGTTCTTGAATAAAGTCATCATCATCGGCAACAGCCTTCATTTGTACACTCATTAATAAAAACGCACAGGCAATAGCGGTTAAATTAGTCGTTAAAATTTTCATATAGTATTCCTTAAAGTATTATTAATATCAGTTTATTTAAATGTATTATTTTTGTATAAATATTTATTTTTTTATGTGTCCTCCAATTTCATTGGCAATTTCTTGACTTAATCGTGCTAATAATCGACTCTGTGCAGCCACATAATGTTGATAAGTCGTACCATTACTTTTCTCTGTCAGTACTGATTTACGTGCGATAATAGATTTATTTTTTGCTTTACCCACTACAGTCCAACTGGCATTTAGAATAACGTTGCCCCCTAGTTCTCCATCAAATTCACGCACATTAATAATGATTTGAAAATCAAGCGCTAATAAGCCTGTTTCACGAGATAAATTGATGTGACTAGTGGGTAGTAATATGCCAATATTTTCCCCTAAAATACGCTCTACATCCTTTTGAAAGTCGCCACTCCAACGGTTAAATTCATCCGCTAGTAACATATTAGAACCTATACGGCTGACAATTGGCTCTTGATCTAAAGTGGCAGGAAGAGAAACAGGACCGACTTTAATTACAATATTTTGAGCATCTGAAATAGCTGGAGGTGCATCTCTATTTAAAGTATTCAAAATATAAATTTGTGTTTTAGGTGATGTGCCACAGCCACTCAAAAATAGAATAGTACTCATCAGTAATACGAATAAAAAAGTGTGTTGTTTCATATTATTTACCTTTTAATAAAGATTCGGGATGTCGTTCCAGATAATCAGTGAGTCGTTTAATGGAGGTTGCCATTTTGGTAAACTCTTGCAAAGTGATATGCAGATCTTGCTGTAGGGGAGAGTTATTGTTTAATAGCTTTCTCATAGAGTATAAGGTTTTTTCAGTGGATTTTAAGGTGCTGGACAACTCAGGTGTGACTTTATGATTTAATTTGTTACTGAGTTCACGGACTTGCACCATCATAGAATTTATTTGTATGAGAGTATCTTCTACTTGGGGTTCAATATTATGATTGAGTTTATAACTCAGCTCATTAATTTGAGTCATCATTGAATCGGCTTTGTGTAGAATACTCGCAAGATTCGTTTTAATAGCCCCTAGAGTGCCATGAATCGTGGGTAATTCAGGAGTATCAACCGACCAATCAATCTTGAATGGCTCTGCTTTTGGAAATATATCAAGCTCAACATATAATTTTCCTGTTAGAAGACTGCCTGTATTTAACTGTGCTCTAATACCATTTTTAATTAAAAAATTGATACGCTCTTTACGATCAATTAATGATGGGCTATCACTGTCAAATTGAATTTTTGTGTTATCAATACTAATGGTCACAGGAATCATTAATTTTTCATGAGAAACATCAAATATCATTTGAATATCAATGACTTCACCTAGCTGTATTCCTCTAAACTCAACAGGAGCTCCAATTGTTAAACCACGTACTGACTCAGAAAAATTAAGAACAAAGTGTTTGCCCTGAGTATAATCTGTGGCTAATGAATGATCATAAGAATCAAATAATGTAAATTGAGCATTATTTTTAATAGGTTTTACATTATTATCTAAGCTTTTTGAATCAAATGTTACACCACCAATTAATATAGAAA
>JAGLFC010000181.1 GCA_023144715.1 Gammaproteobacteria bacterium
GACACAAGGATTTTCAGTCCTTTGCTCTACCGACTGAGCTACCCGACCAATAATTTTATTTGCTCATTGTAAAGTGCATTCAAAATAATGTCAAGCCTTTTTTTGCACTTCTAAACAAAAGATGTTGAGTAGTTTACTGTGCTTATAAAACAATGTCAAGCTTTTTGTCTATTTTTTTTGTCTATTTTTTTTTCACAAGTGTATCTTTTTGTTTTATCAAATTTTTTTCATAAGCCGATTAATCCCAAAAGCACAAATCAAACCAACAACACCATAACTTATTGCAGCTTGCCAATGACCAAAAATCAGTTTACCCAAACCAAATAAACAGGCATAACCCAATCCAATCCCTAACAACCAACACCCGAATAATTGGGGCATTTTAGATTTTTTAGTCTCAGCCACAGGCTGCCAAAAACCATCGGGTTGTATACGGTTATAAAAATCTTTCAATCTCTTTAAATCTGTAGGTGCTGTCACAAAAGTCGCCACCAACCATGCCACAGTTGTAAATCCGACTGTAATAAACAAACTATAAGGAAATTCTAAATCAGTATACAATTTAATGATAGTAAAGATGATAAATGGTGCAATGGTTGCTACAATTTCACTCCATGCATTGATGCGCCACCAATACCAGCGTAATATTAACACCGCACCTAATCCCGCACCGCATTCAATCATAAATTTAAAAGCACTTTCTAAAGTTTCAATTTGTGATGTCACAAATAAAGCCACTAGCATTAATATAAATGTATTAATACGCGAAGCAAGTACTAATTGTTTTTGGCTAGCTTTAGGATGTAGAAAACGGTGATATAAATCATTGATAATATAACTTGTGCCCCAATTTAATTGGGTAGAAATGGTACTCATATAAGCCGAAAAAAAGGAGACTAATAATAAACCTTTTAAACCTGTAGGTAAGAATTCTTGCATTGCCAAGGCATAGCCTAATTTTTTATCAGTTGCAGATAAATCGGGATAAAGGACAATCGCACATAATCCAACTATAATCCAAGGCCAGGGTCGTAAAGCATAATGCGCTATTTGAAAAAATAATGTCGCTTTAACAGCAGCAGTCTCATTTTTAGTACTCATCATACGTTGAGCAATATAGCCCCCACCGCCTGGCTCTGCCCCTGGATACCAACTAGACCACCACAATACCCCCACAAAAGCAAAAAATGTTGCTAAACTTATACTTAATACTTGAGTGATTTCAATAAAAGATTTAGTGGAAAATTCAAAATTTGGGAAAAATTGAAAAGTAGCAGCAGGTAATTGAGCTTGTAAGCCAGCAATCCCCCCAATTTTATCTGAATTGACAACCACGATAGCAAGTACAATACTCCCAATCATGGCAATGATAAATTGGAGAAAATCAGTAATCACGACCCCTAATAAACCTGATAAACTAGAATAAATCATCACAAAAAACATCGCGCCACCAAGATAAAAAATTAATTGGCTTTCTGGAATACCAAAAAAAACATGTAACAAAGTTCCCAAAGCGACATTAACCCATGCAATAACAACAGAATTTAAGAAAATACCTAAATAAATGGCTTTAAAACCACGCAAAAAACTCGCAGCTTTACCTGAATAGCGTAGTTCAATCAATTCGATATCAGTAATAATATTAGCTTTGCGCCAAAATTTCGCAAAAAAGAAAGTCGCTAACATGCCACCAATTAAACCATTCCACCATAACCAATTACCACTGACTCCATTTTTAGCCACTAATTCTGTCACTAATAGCGGTGTATCAGCAGCAAAAGTTGTCGCTACCATTGACGTACCTGCAAGCCACCAAGGTAAATTTCGTCCCCCTAAGAAAAAACTCTCGACATTTTTTCCTGCTTCTCTAGTAAAACTTAGCCCAATACCCAATATCAATACTAAAAAAAAGACGATAATGATCCAATCTATTATGTGAAGTTCCATCTGTTAAAATCTTGTCAAGTAAAATTATTGATTGTATCAAACTGCTATGTTTTTTTTCGGAAGATTATATATGTCTTTAAATAACACAGACCAAAAATGGATGAATCATGCTTTACATCTTGCAGATTCAGCAGCGGCTCAAGGAGAAATCCCTGTAGGTGCCCTTATCGTGCAAGATGACAAATGTATTGCAGAGGGCTGGAATCAACCTATTCATACCCATGATCCTACAGCACATGCTGAAATTATCGCTTTACGCAAAGCAGCACAATACTTAAATAATTACCGCTTACTTAATACCACCTTATATGTCACACTTGAACCTTGTATCATGTGTGCAGGAGCAATTATTCATGCTCGAGTTCAGCGCGTTGTATTTGGTGCTTATGACAATAAAGCAGGTGCTGCAGGCAGTCGTTTTGATATTTTGAGAGATACACGCCATAATCATCACATTGAATGTGTTAGTGGTGTATTAGCAGATGAGTGTGGACATTATTTAACAAACTTTTTTAAAAAAAAGCGGCTTGACATGAGTGTCCAGTAAAGGTATATTTAAATCAAAAGGAGGCGCTGTCAGATGAAAAAAATCATACAATTATGTGTTTTAACTTCTCTACTTTTTTATTCATTTTCTACTTTTGCAATAGGCGAATTTAAAACATTTGTAAAAGGTATTATAAATCCAACAGACTTAGCCATTCATCCCACTGATTCAGCACTTTATATTAAAAGTGGTACAACTGGCAAAGTTTGGTCAATTCCAATTATGACTAACGGTTCAGCAGGAAAAATTGAACAGTGTACTGATATTTTTATACCTAATACTACTGTTAAAGATGAACAAGGCAATATTTATAAGACAAATACTGATGTGGGAACTATAACCCGATTAACACCATTAGGAAAATCATCAATCATCGCCTCAGGTTTATCATCACCCACTGGCATAGCGTATCATCCTAAAACCCAATTACTATTTATTTCTGAAACAAGTAATGGTGAAATTAAGGCTATATTTTTGGATGATAAAATAAAGAAACGTTATGAACACTTGTTTTTGCGTACACTAGGTCATTAAGCACACAAAGGAATTAGCATTTGTCTAAGAAATATATTCAAGCTATCAAGGGAATGAATGATATTCTCCCAATACAAACCCCTCTTTGGCAACATATCGAAGAAAAAATTCGTCATGTATTAGAAGCTTATAGCTATCAAGAAATTCGTCTTCCATTGCTGGAAAAAACAGAATTATTTAGTCGAGCTATTGGAGAAGTTACTGATATTGT
>JAGLFC010000182.1 GCA_023144715.1 Gammaproteobacteria bacterium
TCATTCTCAGGCTCTATATGATGAGAATTATTATCACTTTCATCAAAATCATCAATCAGATCAATATCATTTTCAGGCTCTATATGATGAGGTTTATTATCAATGTTGTGATTCGGTGTATTACTTTGTTGAGAGGGTTTAGTGTTTTTACGACGGGTACTTTTTTCTATAGAGGATGCAGATGTTTGATTAGCACGTTTTAATTCTTGTGTTGCTGCCGATAATGACGCTGTAATTTGCCCCATTTTTTCTTTAATATTAATAATATTTTTATGAGGAATATCTAAATCTTCGTGGGAATTAACTGTTTTCGTATCAATACTTTTGGTTGCAATGTTTTGTTCTTGTTCAATTTGCTCTTTTTCATAAAGATTATCTAAAGCATTAAAAATAGTATTGCATTTTCCACATCGTACTTTACCCTGTGCAATATCAATATATTCCTGAGTAATTTCAAAATGTGTATCACAACTTGGGCAATGGGTAAACATTGTTACAAAATTCCTTGGTTAATCGACTATTATTACATTGTATCAGACAATACTAAAAATTATGAGATGAAATAAAAGAACATGACATAAAAAAATGAATAATATGTTTATTCAATAAATTTTTTTAAAAACTAGTAGTTTTACGTTAATATTGAGTATATTATAGTTTTTTTTATAACGTAAATATATTATATCAATATTACGACCCACCTGAAGATGAAAAAGAGTTTGTATGTTATTAAAATGCCCTATTATGTTGATTCATAATTTTATTGTACTGATTATATTTATTTTTTTAGCATTACCTATTACAACAGTTGCAGAACCGATTAAAGTATTAACTCAGCCAAAAAACTTAGATAAAGAAAAAGTAGCATTAGGACGTTTATTATTTTTTGACAAACGTTTATCAAAAGATAATAGCGTTTCTTGTGAAACCTGTCATTTATTAAAAGAAGGTGGTGATGATAATATCAAAATATCAATTGGTATTAATGGTCGTAAAGGTATTATTAATGCACCAACGGTTTATAATAGTGGTTTGAATTTTCGTCAATTTTGGGATGGTAGAGCACCAACATTAGAAATTCAAGCACTTGGTCCTGTACAAAATCCAGTAGAAATGGGTGCATTTTGGCCTGATGTTATTGCTAAATTACAAGCCGATCATGTTTTTTCTCAACGTTTTATTCAATCATACCCATTGGGTATCAATAGACAAAATGTGACGCATGCAATTGCAGAATTTGAACGTTCTTTAGTTACAACAGATGCCCCTTTTGATCGATATTTGAACGGTGATGCCTCTGCTATTAGCGAGGATGCAAAAGAAGGTTATCAATTATTTAAAAAATATGGTTGTGTTTCATGTCATCAAGGGGCCGCAGTGGGAGGGAATATGTATCAGGTTTTTGGCGTAGTGAATAGTTATTTTAAGAAAAGAGGTAATATTACAGAAGCAGATTATGGTCGCTTTGGTTTAACGGCTAATCGTATGGATATGCACAGTTTTAAAGTACCGAGTCTTCGTATGGTGGCACATACTTCACCTTATTTTCATGATGGTTCAGTAAAAACATTACGAGAGGCAGTAGATGTTATGTTTGAATTTCAACTTGGCAGAGAAGCACCTGATCAAGATAAAGATAAAATTGTGAGTTTTCTTAAAACGCTTGCGGGAAAACATAAGGAATTTCAATAATGCAAAAATCTATGATACGTTATTTATTAATGGGCTCAATTGCCCTAATAATCGTCTTATTTTTACTCTTTATTTTTTTTATGACGAAATTAACACCTTTATCTCACGATTCAAACGAGGCTTATTATCAACCTAAGATTTTTAATGAAGAACATCCTGTCTCTATGGTTTATGAATTACAATCATTGAGCTTGGCATCAAGTTTAGCGGCTTTAAGTACCACCACAAAGTTAAATTCTGATTTTGATAAAGTGACTAATTTTTTACCTAAAATGAATACTTTGCGAACCAATTTACAAAAAAGTGAACTTAACTCTCTCTCAGCACCTAAAGAACTTAAATTTGCATTGGGACGTTTAATTAATTTAACTCGAGCCAATGAGGAAGCGATTGAACAATTTAAGACTAACTATGCTGCTATAAGAAATTCACAACGTTATTTACCGATTTCTTATGATACTTTATTATTATTAAGTAAAAGGCAAGCGGATAAAGCAGAGGATAATATAAATAAAAGTGGCTTACTGAAAAAAATTAAACAACTGAATATACAGCTTAATATGTTTTTGCGTAACCCATCAACTATCGCCAAAGAAGAATTAAGTAAAGAATTATTAACACTTGAAGAACGTGCGATGAGCTTACCACAAAAAATAAGCAATGCTTTGCTCAATTATACAAGTCATGCCTTTGTACTTGTGAACCGTAAACTGCCTATGATGGATATTTTAGATCGTATTGCCAATGATGATCTTCAAGCAGTCGATAATGAAATTGTTAATTTTTATCAACAGATGTTGACAAAAAGCCAGCTGGAAAGACAAAATAAACAACAAGTATTAGAAGAAAGCTATAGCCTATACCGTATTATTGCTATTGTTTTAGGGACTTTGCTAGCCTTATTAGGTATTGCGGCATGTCTATTGTTTTTAAAAGAATACAATGTATCTGATCAACAATTACGTTTAATGAGCAAACAAAAAGATTTAGAATTTAATAAACAATTACAATTACAAGAAAAATCACATGTTAGTACCTCAACAGAAGCTAATAACTCTTATGTTTCTCGTATGGTGGCCTCTTTAACACATGAACTGAACACACCTTTAGGGTATTTATCCAGTAATATGGATATTTTAAAATCTTCGAGTAAAGTTATTAAAGATATTCTCGACGAAACAGAACACTGCAAAAAAGATCTATTAAACGAATCTAAACAAGAAAAAATAGTCATGAAATTTTCTAATAGTATTGATACTTTAAAAGAAGGTTCTTTACTGGATGAATTACCAGAAATTATTGCTGATATGAATACAGGTATTGAGCAAATACAACATCTGATTGGCGATTTGAATATGTTTAGTGGGACAGATAGAGCTAAAAAAGAATGGTTTAATCTTAATGAATGTATTATTGATGTGTTAAAATTATCCTCAGTGACTATTGGTCGGCATATTAAAGTATTGAAAAAATTTGGAGAGCTTCCAGATTTCTATGGTTCACGTGGTAAAATTACACAAATTTTTACTAATCTGGTAGTTAACTCAGTACACGCTATTGAAGAAGGAAAGCCCAGCCAAGGGGTTATAAAAATTGTTACTGTGAGTAAGCCTAATATTATTTTAGTGGAATTTTTAGATAACGGTATTGGTATTGACTCAGAAAATGCTAAAAAAGTTTTTGAACCCTTTTTTACGACAAAAGAACCTTCAAAAGGAACAGGACTTGGTTTGGCAATTGTGTCACAAATAGTACAAGATCATAAAGGAAAAATAGCAGTGAATTCAAAATTGGGACAAGGAACATCGCTCAAAATTGCTTTTCCTGTTCAGAATAAAAAAGTGTAAATATAAAGAGTTATTTCATGGAAGCATTAAAGAACACTCAAAAAAAACCCGTTGTATTAGCGGTAGATGATGAACGACTAGTGCTTTCTGCTCTACGTCGACTTCTTAAACCTTATTATAATATATTGACAACGGATAATGGAGAGGAAGCCCTTAACTTATTACGCAAAATACATGTTGATGTTATTATTTCTGATCAACGTATGCCTAATATGATGGGAACTGAATTACTGGCGAAAGCCAAAACAATTTCGCCTTTTAGCATTCGTCTTCTACTGACGGGTTATTCAGATTCTGATGCGATTGAAGGTGCTATCAATGATGCTGAAATTTTTCGCTTTATTAGTAAGCCATGGAAAAATCAAGAGGTTTTAGATTTATTAAAAAAAACCACTCGAATAGCACAAAATAATTATCAACGCCATACTACTAGGCAGTTACCTACAAAAGAAGAGGTCGAACAAGTAAAAGCACAATCAAAATGCTTAATTCTTGATGATTCTCAGAAGGTTTATCCTCTTGTAAAACAACTTGTAGGGAAACATATTACAATTAATCATGTCTCTGATACGAGTAAAGCTATTGATTATCTAGCAAAAACACGTTGTTCTGTGATGGTCGTTGCTCTATCAAAACACTATAGTGATAATGAGTTAGGCTTAACAAAAGTATTAAAAAAATCATTACCCACTTTGATGATTATTGTTATTGCTAAAAGCAGTGATTCTAGTCAAATGATTAATTTGATCAATGAAGGACAAATTTATCGTTATATTACCCGTCCATTACGATTAGCTTCTTTAAAAATGTATTTGTTATCAGCCATTCGTTATCATACAATATTAAAAAAAAATCCGCATTTAATAAGACAGCATGAAGTTGAAACTATAAAGCATAATGAACAAAGAAAATTTGCCGAACGTGCTTATGCTACCTTAAAAAAAATATTTAGATTTTAAGCCTATTGTTTATATCAGATAGATAACGATTGTTATTGCTTTGTGCCCACAATACGAATCCATTCACCTTCCTGTGTCACCTCATCAATAGTAAACCACTTTTTATAGGCATTAGAGACTTTTTCTGCTTGTTCTTCTAAAATACCGGATAAAAGAATATGACCACCTGAACTGACGTGTGCTGAAAGTATAGGAGCAAGTTCAATTAATGGTGCGGCTAATATATTGGCAATTAATAGAGGACACTGTAATTGAGTCTGTTGTTGTTTAAAACTATTTACAGAAAAAGTTTCTAGCTTATCGCTGACGTTATTTTTTTCAGCATTAGCAAGGGTGGCTATCAATGCTTGAGGATCAAGATCAACAGCATATACTTTATGAGCATTGAGCAGGCTCGCAGCAATCCCTAAAACACCTGAACCACACCCATAATCAATGACATCAATTGGTTCATAAAAATGATTATCTAGCCATTTAAGGCATAATGATGTAGTAGGATGAGTGCCTGTACCAAAAGCAAGTCCAGGATCCAGCATAATATTAACCGCACTGGTATCAGGTGGTGTATGCCAACTAGGACAGATCCAGACTCTTTGACCAAACTGCATGGGTTTGAAATCATCCATCCAAGCACGAATCCAGTCTTTATCTTCTAATGGATTTAAGGTATAAAAGGGGAGTATACCTGTATTTTCTTTGATTAAATTAAGCACGGTATCAATATTAATATCAGCGTCAAACAAGCCTGTAATCAGCAATTCTTTCCATAAAGGTGTACTGCCTATTGGTGGCTCAAAAATAGGATCATCAAAGGCATCTTGAAGCGTGACAGCCACTGCACCTGCTTGAGTGAGTAACTCAGATAATTGGTCGCTATTGCTTTTTGTTGCTTCAAGAGTCAGTTGTAACCAAGCCATGATGAGTTAGAGACCTAATTTTTTTTCAAGATAGTGAATATTAGCACCACCTGCCTTAAAGGCACAATCATTAATAATATCTTGCTGTAAAGGTATGTTGGTGTTAATACCTTGTATGACCATTTCACTTAAAGCAGTATTCATACGTGCAATAGCAATATCACGAGTGCTACCATAAGTGATTAGCTTACCAATCATTGAATCATAATAGGGTGGTACAGAATAGCCACTATAAATATGTGAATCCACTCGTACGCCAGGGCCACCCGGTGCATGATAGGTTTCAATATGACCGGGGCTGGGCAGAAATGTTTTGGAATCTTCAGCATTAATACGACACTCAATAGCATGACCTGTAATTGTGACATCTTCTTGAGTAAAACTCAGTGGTAAACCAGAAGCCACTGATAATTGTTCTCGTACTAAATCAATGCCTGTGACAAATTCAGTGACAGGATGTTCGACTTGTAAGCGAGTATTCATCTCAATGAAATAAAATTCATCGTTTTCAAATAAAAATTCAAAGGTACCTGCACCACGATAACCGATTCGGCGACAAGCTTCTGCACAGCGTTCACCAATTTTATTACGAATGGCTTCTGTAATACCAGGAGCAGGAGCTTCTTCAACCACTTTTTGATGACGACGTTGCATAGAACAATCTCGCTCACCTAAATGAACAGCATTGCCATGTTCATCAGCAATGACTTGAATTTCGATATGTCGTGGTGTTTCAAGGTATTTTTCCATATACACTTCATCATTAC
>JAGLFC010000183.1 GCA_023144715.1 Gammaproteobacteria bacterium
GGACGTGGTGATAATTATAACAATAATGGCAATAGTAATTATAATAACGGACGTGGTAGTTACACTAATGATGGAAGTGATTATTAAATAATGACAATGGTAGTAACAATGAAATAATAAAGTTTTATCATTGAGGTGTCTATATCATTAATATATATAAAATTTATAAAAAACCAAAATTTTAACGATGAACTCTTTTAAATTTATAGATTTGTTTGCAGGGATTGGTGGTTTTCATATTGCAATGGAATCACTCGGTGGTCAGTGTGTTTTTGCCTCCGAAATTGATTCTTTTGCAAGAAAGACATACCAGCATAATTTTGAAAAAAATAATCCAAAATTATTTAATGATGACCTATTTAATGATGATATACGAAAAATAAATCCCATAGATTTACCTGATTTTGATATTTTATGTGCTGGCTTTCCTTGTCAACCCTTTAGTCAAGCTGGACATAAAAGAGGGTTTCATGATACCCATAAATCAGAAAGAGGTAATTTATTTTTCAATATTGTTGACATATTAGAGGCAAAAAAACCAAACGCCTTTTTTTTAGAAAATGTACGAGGCATTATCAACCATGATAACGGTAACACCTTCAAAATAATTAGAGATATTATTGAAAATGAATTGGGTTATAGCTTTCATTATCAGGTTGTAAAAGCCTCTGATTATGGTTTACCTCAACTCAGACCTAGAACCTTTATGATTGGTTTTAAAAATGAAGGTGTCTTATCACCATTTTCATTTCCTGATAAAATCCCTTTAAAATTCACTATGTCTGATGTTTGGGGAGGAGAATGTTCCAGAGAGATAGGGTTCACCTTACGCGTGGGGGGGCGAGGGTCAAAAATCACGGATAGAAGAAACTGGGATTCCTATCTCGTTGATGGTGACATCAAAAAAATCATGCCTGAGCAAGCAAGAAAAATGCAGGGATTTCCAGAAAATTTTGAATTTACAGTGACCAATACACAAGCCATGAAACAGTTAGGCAATAGCGTTGCTATTGATGCCGTTAAGATCTGTGCCAAGGCGATGATTAATCATTTAAACACATTAACACCTATTGAAAATGAAGGCTTTGGTATTAAGTCCTATTTAGGCAGTAAACCCACGTTATTAAATGCCTCTGGTAATACTAATTTTATTTTTGAGATTATAGGTCTAAATTCTGATTACATCGATCCTATCAATTCAATTAAGACCAGAACAAAGCTAAAAGACAGAATTAAAAAAATACATGAATTGGGTGGATCTTTTAAATTTTATAAAATAGAAACAGAATCAATGAAATATAATCTTTCGATGGTGGATAGCCTAATACCTGAGATCATGTCTGCTATGCTCTTGGAGTTTTTTTTACATAGAACCAATACCATAGAGTCTAATTTGAACACTATTTTTAATAAAGGACAGACTTTTAATACTGATTTACTGTCATTACAAATAAAAGTAAAACGCTTATTATTATCCATTTTATTAGGATTTTTTGCAGGGAAAAAATGGGATGGTCGTTATGTCTCAAATGGTACGATTGTCGTCAAAGAAACAGGGGAGCAAGTCGGCTTTCATATTACCAATAAAACAGCTTTAGAAGATTATTTATTTGAACATATTAAGTTTGATACACCCTCCATGACAAGACACCGATATGGAAGTCTCATCTTAGAAAATAATGGTAAGGTTTATTTTAAACTGAATATGCAATTAAGATTTTAATTACCATTTTTTATAAGATTAAAATTATGTTTTCGTTGCTTTAATTCATTTTGATCAGAAACAACAGACCAACCTTGTATATGTTGCTTAATCAGATCCGACATGGCTTCAATATTTGTTTGAGAATCATTAAGAGCCGGAATATAGTGATAATGTTGCCCTCCTGCGTGAAGAAATACATCACGATTTTCAACCATAATTTCTTCTAAGGTCTCTAAACAATCAATCGCAAAGCCGGGGCAAATAACATCCACTGAATCAATGCCTTTTTGTGCTAAATCCTCTAATGTTTTATTTGTATAGGGCTGTAGCCATTTTTGCTTACCAAAACGAGACTGAAAGGTAATGATCCATTCATGTTCTTCTAATTGTAAATTTTCTGCTAATAATCGTGCTGTTTTATGACATTGACAAAAATAGGGATCACCTTTAAGCAAGTATACTTCAGGTAAACCATGAAAAGACATCATAAGTTTTTTGCTTTGTTTATTCTTTTGCCAATGGTGACGCACAGAATCTGCTAATGCCTGAATATGACTGGGTTGATCGTGGTAATTATTAATGAATCGCAATTCAGGTATCCAACGCCATTGCCTTAATTCAGAGCTGATTGCATCAAAAATAGAGGCGGTCGTTGAGCCAGAATATTGGGCATAGGTTGGTAAGACCAGTATTTTATGAACATTATCCTTTGCAAATTGACGCAGTGCTGAAGCAATATCAGGATTGCCATAACGCATCGCCAGTGCAACGCTAATATGAGAATGCCCTTCTTGAGCAAATAATACACTTAATTTCTGTCTTTGTTGCTCTGCAATGACCACCAAAGGAGAACCATCGGCTGTCCATATAGATTGATAAAGAGGTACTAATTTTCGGGGACGAAACGGTAGGATAAAAAAGTGAAGAATCAATTGCCAGATAACTTTAGGCATTTCTATTACACGTTGGTCGGATAAAAATTCTCTTAAAAAACGTCTGATAGAGCGGCTATCTGGGGCATCAGGCGACCCCAAATTAACCAATAATACGCCTATTTTTTCAGGCTGATCATGCGTAAACTTTTCGGCATAATACTTCATTATTGCTGAGTTTGCTCTGCTTGCTCTTCTGCCTGTTGCTTTTCAATATCCTTTCTAACATCTTCCATATTTAAACTTTTTGCTTGATCAATCACTTGTTCTAATTGAGACGCTTGCAAAGCACCCGGTTGAGAAAATAAAATGACTTGCTCACGAAAAATCATTAATGTGGGTATTGAGCGAATTTGAAACTCACCTGCTAATTGTTGTTCTGCTTCGGTGTCCACTTTAGCAAAGACAATATCAGGGTATTTTTCTGACAATTCTTCATAAATAGGTGCAAAACTTTTACATGGATTACACCAAGGTGCCCAAAAATCAA
>JAGLFC010000184.1 GCA_023144715.1 Gammaproteobacteria bacterium
ACAATAATATAGTGACCATCATCAGAAACCGCAAGATTACGAGTATTAATCCCCACCCTAATATCGGCAATGATTTTTAAATTATAAATATCAAATTTAGTGATCCAACCATCACGAGAAGCAAAAAATACATAACGGCCGTCTTTGGAATATTTAGGTCCTCCATGCAAGGCATTATGGGTTTTAAAACGAAAAATAGGGGTAAATTTATCACCATCAAGCAAAGTCACATGATGATCACCAATTTCCACTACTAAAAATAAATTTTGCATATCGGCTTTAAAAACAGGTGTATCACCTAATGTACTGGGTGCATTAGAGAGTTTATAACTATTTTTTATGGCTTGCATATCCCATTGAGGGACTTGTTGTGGTTGAGTGTAAATATAGTCCACTAATAATTGAATGTTATTATCCGATAAAACACTGGAAAAAGCAGGCATTTGTGTTGCCATACGACCCTTTTTAATCACTAAATGAGCCGCCTTAGGTTTAAGCCGTTTAAAACTTTGTGGAATAAGAGGAGGACCAATTAAACCCAGTCTATCTTCACCATGACAACTGGCACAATGTTGTTTAAATAAAGATAAGGTATCATCACTTTTTAAATCATTAGAAAAGGCAGTACTACTCATAATAAGTGCGAATAAAGCAAGAAAAATTGTTTTCATAAAAGGACTAATATGTTTAGGGATAAGATAAAGCAGATTATAGCCTTGAAAATAAGATAAAGCCATTGATTACCATCAAGCAAAAAATGATCGTAATATTAAACATGTTAAGATACTTGGATAGTATATAATAGTGATTTTCTACCTTCTCATCAGCGAGGAATTATTCTATGTTTAATAATCATAGCCCCGAACAAAATTGTGGTATGTTGTATATTATCAGCGCACCTTCAGGTGCAGGAAAAACCAGTTTGGTGAATGCCTTGCTTGAAGAAATGGATTTTATTGAAGTGTCTGTTTCCTATACCACACGACCAAAACGTTCAGGGGAGAGAGAAGGAATTGATTATCATTATATTGATCACAATACCTTCCAACAAATGATTATAGAGGATCAATTTATAGAATATGCTGAGGTATTTGGTAATAGTTATGGCACCTCTAAAGAGAGAATAAAAGATAAACTCAAGGCAGGCATTGACGTTATTTTAGAAATTGATTGGCAGGGTGCACAACAAGTTAAAAAACAGTTTGAACAGTGTACCCTAGTCTTTATTTTACCGCCTTCACGCCATGAGTTATTGGTTCGTTTAAAAGGTCGAGGACAGGACAGCCATGAAGTCATTACCTCTCGCATGAATGAATCCATTGATCAATTATCCCATTATAAAGAATTTGATTTTTTAATTATTAATGATCAATTTGCACATGCTTTAGGCGAATTAAAGGCACTTATTCATGCTTTTAGACTTCGTCAAACTTCTAATTGTCGTCGTCATCATGATTTGATTCAAGCTCTATTATATTAGAGGCTTGTGTTAAAATACCCTGATAGTATTTCTCTTTTTTTACCTAAGCCCGGTACTTTTATAATCGTAAATCCTACCGCTATTAAACCACGTCGAACTCGTCCAGCAGAGGTAAAAGTACTGATACTTGTGCCTTTATGACTGAGTTTAGCAAGTGCATTAAATAATTCATCCTGCCACATATCAGGATTTTTGGCAGGTGAAAAACCATCCAAATACCAAGCATCTACGGCTTGATAGGGCATTTTTAATAACGTCTGTAATGTCTGTGTAGCATCACCTATCAATAGAATTAAGCGTATTCTTCCATCAAATAATGTAACGTCCAATTTTTGCTCTTTTTTATTAAAGGCGTGAGAATAAACCATTAATAATTCATCACAGACCTGTGTGAGTTGTGGCCAATTTTTTTTAAAGGTCAGCATAACTTGTTGGAGTTGTTGATAGGATAAAGGGTATTTTTCAATACTGGTGTATTCGAGTGTACACTGCGGATGAGCTGATTTTAAAAATTGTTCTGCGGTGACCAAAAAATTTAAACCTGTACCAAATCCTGTTTCACCAATTCTAACGACGGATTGTTGCTGATCACTAAAACGTTGAAGTATATTATTTTGCTGTAAAAAAACATATTCAGTTTCTTGTAATCCACCATCTGTAGAAAAATAAAAATCATGGAATTGTTCAGAAAAAGGTTCTCCACTGGTCAGCCAACGGATATTTGCATGTATAGTATCTATCATATTTAAACGCATTTTAAAGGATAAATAGGGGGAGTGCTAGATATATTGTATTTTCTTGAAG
>JAGLFC010000185.1 GCA_023144715.1 Gammaproteobacteria bacterium
TTTTCTAAATCAATTTCTTCCTTGTTGATTGCATCACATTGATTCAAGGCATCAAATAATTCTTGTTGTTCCATAATAATATGACTGCCATCTGTTTTTTGAACATAAGCCGCCCAAGGAACAAATTTTGTTAAAGGAAAGGTTTGCTCTTTATTGGGTGATATATCAATATTTAAGCCCGAAATAAAGAGTAAATTACGATTTTTATAACCTGATTCATTGACAATAGTACGATAGGCTCGATCAAATTCTTCTTGAGTCAAGATTTGAGCTGCTGCTAAGGTAGGTGCTGGATGGGTCACAATCCAAGGCATTGCAGGCATCAAGCTTTTTTCCAGATGTTCAGGGCCTTCTACTTCTTGTTGCTCGGTATTAAATTGACGCTTAAAGGAAAAATATTCAGGTAACAAGCCCTTATTAATGGGTAATTCACCAATGGCGACTCTTTTTCCATCAGGCCAGTCTTCCGCGACTTGTTCTATTAATTGGGGTGATGCTCGAAAACATTTGGCCGTACTTAAAGAATTGAGTAACTTAGCATTACCCAAATCATCAAAATCAATAAATTTATCCAAATCCAATAATAAACCTTCTTGTCTATCATCATCGAGTAATAAATTATTAATAGAAACCTTTTTTTGCCCATGACTGCCTGTTTCTAAAAAAATATTTTGCAAGGCAAACTCATATTCATTCTGATACCATGTTAAAGTGCCAGAAATTTTGCCACAGTTACTGCTATGATGACAATCTTCTGTTTGAATACGTCGATATAAACCAAAGGTTTGACTTTCTGGCTCATAGCCCACATGACTGGCCTGAATAATCATCATATCATCACCATGAGAGGCATGAGGACCATGACGATCAGTGGAAACAATACCACCCACACGACCATGATTAAAGGGAAACGCTCCAAATTGTTTCGCTAATAATATAATAGGAAAGCCCTGACTTTCATCCGAACAAAAAGCTCTGGAAGGCATGATTTTACCTGCCACCATCCCCAATGATAAGCAATAATTAAATAATCGCGGTACAAACTGACTATAGCGCATCATCATGCCATCAAGTTTAAAGTCATTTAAAATTGTTTTTGAATTACCAATCAGTGAAGATGATTTCATTAATAAAGTCCTATATGTTTTAAGTGTTATAAAATAATGTGTTAAGTCGCCAAAAAAATATTAGAAATAATAGAATAATAGGCATATTTCCCCAAAAAACATAGGGAGTCGTCCCTGTTCTAGGCTGAATATTACCATTAATCACCGCACTTTTAAATTGTGGTCCTTGCACCATAATTTGACCTTTAGAATCAATCAAAGCAGAGATACCGCTTGTGGTACTACGGATCAGTTCACGGCTATTTTCTAAGGCACGCATACGTGCCATTTCAAAATGTTGATGAGGTGCAAAAGAATCACCATACCAACCATTATTAGACAGGTTAATCATAAATTGAGATTGTCCCATATAGGTCAGCATATCCTGTGGAAATACATCTTCATAGCATAAGGTTGAAACGACTTGATAACCTTTAATCGTAAGCGGTTCTTGTGCATAATCCCCTGTACTAAAACCTGACATAGGCATATTAAAAAAGTGCATAAGATGACGAATTAATGAGGCAAAAGGCACATATTCACCAAAAGGAACGAGATGAGTTTTATAATAATAGCCTGATTTTTGACCGCCTAAATTAATCATTGAATTATAATAACGTTCTGTTTTATCATCATAAATAGGCAAGCCTGTAATTAATTCAGTCTGTGTATTTTTGGCTTGTATGGTAAGCTGATGATAAAAATCATCGGCTAAAGTATGATAAAACGCTGGAATGGCATTTTCTGGCCAGACAATTAAATCATTGTGATGCCATTGATCCTTACTCATAGTGATATAAAGTTGCTTTGTTTTTTCAAGTTGCCAGCGATCCCACTTAACAACTTGATTAACATTTCCTTGTATTAAAGCAACAGATAAGGGCTTTCCTACAGGTTTACTCCATTGAATTTGATTGAGCAACGCACCCATAATAAAGAGTATTAGAATGATTGAAAGACTCACTATGAGTCTCATTTTAATAATAAATAATGAAGCAATTAAGAGTACTAATAACGATAAACCATAAATACCAAAAAAAGGTGAAAAACCTGCAAGAGGTGTTTCAATCATTGGATAACCCAATAATATCCAAGGAAAACCTGTAAACAACCAACTACGAAGCCATTCCAAAAACACCCATAATACAGGTATAAAAAATAGGATAAGTTGTTTGTCTGATAGTCTATTTTTTTGCCTAATTTTAAAAATAAGCCAAGCAAACAGTGCATAAAATGAGGCTAAAAATAGAATAAAGAGACCTGTAAAAAGTCCTGCCAATGACCAATGTGCACCACCAAAGTCATGAATGGCGACATAAAGCCATGATACGCCTACGGTAAACAAACCAATACCAAAGAGTCCTCCTTTAAAAAAAGCGTCTTTGCCAGTATTTGTATGCAATAGTTGATATAAAAATAGGCTGAGAGGAAAAAAAATTAGATAAGAGAATACACTCGATTGGGTATTAAAGGGTGCAAAAGACAGCGGTATTAAAGCACCACATAACAAGGCTATTAGCCATGAAGTCAATCCTAAAATTATTTTTTTACGGAGTCTTTCAGGGAAAAAATCAATCAGCCTTAGGCTTGTTTTTTTAGAAAATAACATATATTTTCTTAAATCCAGAGTTTCATATTTTTTGGCTCAGATCAGAAGCTTTAATGTATAATTTATTATCATTATTCAATGAATTCATTGAAT
>JAGLFC010000019.1 GCA_023144715.1 Gammaproteobacteria bacterium
CCTATTCTTGATGCTTATGGTATTATGGGACAGGTGACACATCCTGGTATTCCTTCAAGTACTGCAATTTTAATTACCGATCCCTCTCATGCTATTCCAGTACAGGTCAATAGAAACGGACTCAGAAGTGTTTTATATGGGATTGGTGAAGCCAGTTCTCTTGAATTACAAAATTTACCCAATAATGCAGATATTATTGTTGGTGATAAATTAATCAGTTCGGGTCTAGGAGGACGTTTTCCCGAAGGCTATCCTGTGGCGGTCGTGACAAAAATCACTCGTGATCCTGGTCAACCTTTTGCAAAAATTGTCGCTGAGGCATCTGCTCATCTTGAACAAAGTCGTGAAGTATTGCTCGTAGTAGACAAATTAATCAGTCAGAACCCATCCAATAAAACACTTAATAAAGATTCTTCCGATCATGAGTTATAAGCCTGTTTATCATGGTGGTAGTGTTATTTGGGCAAGCTTTGCTGTCGCTTTTATCCTTGCTATTATTCCCTTACCCGATATGCTATTAATTTATCGTCCTCAGTGGGTCACACTTATCTTAATTTATTGGTGTATGGCTCTGCCCCATCGTGTGGGCATTTTTACAGGTTGGTTTGTGGGGTTTTTATTGGATATTCATCATAGCAATATTTTAGGTCAACACGCTATTACATTGGCCACAATTGCTTATTTATCGTATCGTTTGCATATACGGATTCGTCTCTACCCTTTATTACAACAATCATTAATTATTCTAATATTAGTGAGTTTGTCACAAATGATATTTCTATGGATCAGTGGTATTATAGATCAGGCACCGGGTAGCTGGTCTTATTGGTTGCCTTCACTCACCAGTATGCTCGTCTGGCCTTGGGTCTTTTATTTAATGCGCATGATTCGCCGTGCTTATGGTGTTAATTAATTATGGCTTATAAACAGCATCTTAAAGATCACTTTATTGAACAACGTATGTTTTATAATCGCAGTATTGTGGCGATTGTTTTTACTCTGATCCTTTTTCTTATATTGGCTTTTCGTCTATTTTTTTTGCAAATTATGCAATACGATTATTTTGCCACATTATCACAAAATAATCGTGTCTCTGTGCAACCTATTCCACCTACTCGAGGGTTAATTTATGATCGCAATGGTATTATTCTTGCGGAAAATTTACCTTCTTATACCTTACAAATTACACCTGAACAAACCACAGATATTGATGCACTCTTAAAAGATATTTCTGCTTTGGTTAATTTACGTGATATTGATATTAAAAAATTTAAAAAAGAAGTACAACGCAAACGAAGATTTGAAGGTATTCCCTTACGCTTTCGTTTAAGTGATAAAGAAGTCGCGATTGTTTCTGTCAATTTACATCGTTTACCCGGTGTCGAAATCAAAGCTCAACTAACTCGCTATTATCCTTATGGTAAAGAAACTGCTCATATTGTAGGCTATGTCGGACGTATTAATGAACAAGAATTAAAATCCTTACCTGTGACCAATTATCGTGGTACCAATCACACGGGTAAATTAGGTATTGAAAAATCGTATGAAGCCTTATTGCATGGTCAAGTTGGACATGAAAAAGTAGAAACCAATGTCCGCGGACGTATTTTGAGAGTGCTAGAACGTAGTAATCCTGTACCCGGTGATGATTTATACTTAAATATTGATATAAAATTACAACAAGTGGCAATCAAGGCATTTGAAAATAAACGTGGAGCATTGGTGGCAATTGATCCTGCTAACGGTCAAGTATTGGCCATGGTCAGTATGCCTGATTATGATGCTAATTTATTTGTCAATGGTATTGATACTAAGAGTTATAATGAACTCAATACTTCATGGGAACGCCCTCTTTTCAATCGCACTGTGTTAGGGAGCTATCCACCCGGTTCCACCATGAAACCTTTTTATGCGTTAGCAGGATTAGAATTAAATGTCATTCAATTAGATCATTCTATTTTTTGCCCTGGTTATTATCAGCTTAAAGGCAAGGCACATAAATACCGTGATTGGAAAAAATGGGGACATGGTAAAACGGATATTAAAAAATCCATTGTTCAATCCTGTGATGTGTTCTATTATGATCTGGCCGTACAAATGGGTATTGATAAAATGCACAAATATATGTCTTACTTTGGCTTTGGTCAATATACAGATATTGATATTGTGGGTGAACATAGCGGTCTTATGCCATCAAGAAAATGGAAAAAACGAGTCCGAAAACAAGTCTGGTTTCCGGGTGAAACCGTTATTGCAGGTATTGGTCAGGGTTATGTGCTTGTTACTCCTGTACAATTAGCATTGGCTACGGCTACATTAGCCAATGGTGGACAACATTTCCAACCACAATTAGTCAGCTCTATTCAGCGTAAAGATGATGCCTTACCACGTCAAATACTCCCTCAATTAATACATAATATTAATATTACTCGACCTGAAAATTGGCTTAAAATTTATGAAAGCATGCAAGCCGTCATTCATAGCAGACGTGGTACGGCTAGGCGATTGAATAAACCTGATTTACGTTATAAAATTGCAGGTAAAACAGGTACAGCACAGGTATTTTCTGTGGCTCAGGATGCCAGTTATAATGAAGATGAGCTGGAAGAACGGCTCAAAGATCATGCTATTTTCATGTCATTTGCACCCGCCAATAATCCTAAAATTGCTATTGCAGTCATTATTGAAAATGGGGGGCATGGGGGGGCGGTAGCAGCACCCATAGCAGGTCAGGTAATTGAAGCCTATCTCAGTCAATTCAGTGATGCACAATTACGCTCCTCTATACCACCTAAAACTACTGTAAAAACAGGTCTACCTTCAGACATTAAAAAGCCTAGTTCTAATACGCATAAGGAACATTCTCATGGCTAGTCAAGGTGCATCACCCAGTCTACTTTTTCGTTTACATATTGACGGCACATTATTAATATTTTTAATTCTTCTTATGATAATTGGGCAAGCTATTCTTTATAGTGCCAGTGGCGAAAGCGATGCTTTAATACAACGTCAAGCAATTCGTTTAGGAATTGCCTTTATTGTTATGCTGTTAATTGCACAAATATCCCCTGATACTATGTGCCGTTGGTCGCCTCTATTATTTATTATAGGGACTATTATGCTCATTGCTGTCTTACTCGTCGGCACAAAAGTATTGGGAGCACAACGTTGGTTAAACCTTGGATTGTTTCGCTTCCAACCTTCAGAAATGATGAAATTAGCCGTCCCTATGATGCTTGCAGCCTATTTATCAAAAAGGCATATACCACCTCGTAATAAACATTTATTTATTGCCTTAATAATTTTATTGTTGCCTGTTGTACTTATTGCTAAACAACCTGACTTAGGCACTTCTCTACTAGTCAGTAGTGCAGGCTTATTCGTTATTTTTATGGCGGGGGTCTCTTGGCATATTATATTTGGTTTTATATTTGCGGGTATTGCCTTTACAATACCTATGTGGTTATTTTTAATGCGTGACTATCAACGCCAGCGAGTGCTGACCATGTTAAATCCTGACTCTGATCCATTAGGCAGTGGTTATCATATCATTCAATCAAAAATTGCAATTGGTTCAGGGGGTGATTTTGGTAAAGGCTGGCTTAATGGCACTCAATCTCATCTGGAATTTTTACCTGAACGTCATACTGATTTTATTTTTTCAGTCTTTGCTGAAGAATTTGGCTTTAGTGGCGTTTTAATCTTACTGACCGTTTATTTACTGGTTATTTTTCGTGGAATTTATATTACCATGCAAGCCCAAGGTACATTTTCACGTTTACTCGGATCAAGTATTATATTAACTTTTTTAATTTATATTTTTGTTAATATTGGTATGGTGAGTGGTATTTTACCTGTCGTAGGTGTGCCTTTGCCTATGGTCAGTTATGGTGGCACCTCTATCGTGACTCTTATGGCTGGATTTGGTATTTTAATGTCTATCCACACACATCGAAAATTACTAGCACATTAGGTGCTCAAAAGGAAATTTATTATGTTTATAAGTAAAGTGCTGACTCCTTCTCTGTTGAGTGTATTGTTTTGCTTTATGTGCAATCAAAAAATTTATGCTGCTACTTTAGAACACGATCCTCAAGTGCAACAATTTATTAATGAAATGGTCAGTGAACATTCATTTGAAAAAGATAATCTTGAACAACTTTTTGCTCACGTTAAAATTAAGCAAAAAATTCTGGAGGCCATCAGCCGACCTGCTGAAAAAAGTAAGGCATGGTTTGAATACCGTCAAATTTTTCTAACCGATAAGCGTATTAAAGGGGGTGTAAAATTCTGGCAAGAAAATATTGATATTATCAATTATGCTGAACAGGTGTATGGGGTTTCTCCTGAAATTATAGTGGCTATTATTGGTGTTGAAACTTATTATGGTCGTCGTCAAGGGACTTATCGAGTCATGGATGCCTTATCTACTTTGGCCTTTCGATACCCCAAACGCAGTCCATTTTTTCGCAGTGAATTAAAGCATTTTTTAGTGATGAGTCAAGAACAAAATTTTGATCCTTTATCAAAAACAGGATCGTATGCAGGTGCTATGGGTATGGGACAATTTATTCCCAGTAGTTTTCAAAATTATGCAATAGACTTTGATGGTGATGGTAAAAAAAATATTTGGACCAATAATGCTGATGCCATTGGCAGTGTTGCCAATTATTTTAAACGTCATGGTTGGAAAGAAGGACAAGCGGTTACAGATAAACTTCAACTCAGTGACAATAATAATATTACAATGGATGATCGCTGTAAACGGAGCTGTAAACCCACATTGAGCGTAGAAGATTATAAAAATAGAGGCATCAAAGGAAACACCTCGGTTGATGATAAAACAAACGCTATTTTACTTATCCTGAAACAAAAAAATAGTAAAGAATACTGGCTCGCCTATAATAATTTTTATGCTATTTCACGTTATAATCACAGCACACTTTATTCAATGGCGGTGTATCAACTCAGCCAAGAAATTAAACAAGCTTATCAAAGCACTCACCCTTAACTCAACTCTATAAACAATTAAAATATTTTATGAATACATCTGCGATTAAAACAATAACGACATTTATACTGATGACACCATTGGTCTTAATGTTGTTTTCTTGTACTGAAAAAAATATTCAATCAATACCTGAACCTAAAGCTACACCTATTATTATAAACACTCAGGATGGTCCACCTGATCAATTTGTGGATGTCACAACAATACCCAATGCTGTACCTAAAACAACAGCATACAGTCGCTATGGTAATCCCAAATCATACACAGTATTCGGTAAACGCTATTATGTGATGCCCTCAAGCCATCAGTATAAAGAAAAAGGAATTGCTTCTTGGTATGGTACTAAATTTCATGGACAACGAACATCCAGTGGTGATGCTTATGATATGCATGGTATGACAGCTGCTCATAAAACACTGCCTTTACCCACCTACGTTAAAGTGACTCATTTAGAAAATAACCGACAGGTCATTCTTAAAGTCAATGATCGGGGGCCTTTTCATGAAAATCGTATTATTGATTTATCACATACTGCCGCTGTTAAATTAGGGGTTAAAGCAACAGGAACAGGACCTGTTGAAGTAGAAGCGATTAATCTTATTCCAGAAGCCTCTGATACCAATAAAATACTTCATAAAGCCAATATAATACCTGTGTATTTACAATTAGGAGTCTTTAGTCATTTTGACAATGCTCAAAAGTTCAGCCGTCATATTAATTCATTACTTACAGTACATCAGAACCACATCAGCAGAAAACTTAAAAATGGTCAACAACAATATTATGTACGTATTGGACCACTGAACAATACTGAACAGATTAATGAAGTTGCCTATGCTTTACAACAAAAAGGTATTACACAGCACTATATTGTCGTTGATTAACATAAGTCTGTAATTCACTCATTTTATACTGAGTAAAAAGCCATAACTTTGTTATAATGTTCACTATTTATACTTACTTTTATTGAGTTGTAACACTATGAAAACCACTTTACATACATTTTTTATCTTTAGTATCTGTCTTTTTTTTATTAATACTCTTTATGCTGCCCCAAAAGTTATTCCAGCAGCCCCTAAAATTCTCGCTAAATCTTATATATTAATCGATTATGATAGCGGCAAAATTATTGCGCATAATAATGCTGATATGCCTGTTGCACCTGCAAGTATTACCAAAGTAATGACTGCTTATGTAGTTTTTTCTGAGCTTGAAGAAGGTAATATTAGCCTTAAAGATATGGTCACCGTCAGTAAAAAAGCTTGGAAAACACCCGGTTCCAGAATGTTTATTAACGTTAATACCAGTGTCTCGATTGAAGATTTATTACAAGGCATGATCATTCAATCAGGCAATGATGCGAGTGTCGCTTTGGCTGAACATATTGCGGGTGGTGAAGATACCTTCGCCGCTTTAATGAACCAACATGCTCAAGATTTGGGAATGACTAATACTCATTTTATGAATAGCACAGGTTTACCTAATTCTAACCATAAAACCAGTGCGCGTGATTTAGCAATATTAGCCAAAGCCTTAATTAAACACTTTCCTCAATATTATAAATGGTATTCAACTAAAGAATTTACTTATAATGACATCAAACAACCCAATAGAAACCAGTTACTCTGGCGAGATAAAAGTGTTGATGGTATGAAAACAGGCTATACTGATGATGCTGGTTATTGTTTACTTTCTTCAGCTAAAAGAGAAGATATGCGGCTTATTTCTGTGGTATTAGGCACTGCAAGTACTCATGCTCGTGCTCAAGAATCACAAAAATTACTTAATTTTGGCTTTCGTTTTTATGAATCACATATTGTGTACCCTGCTCACAAAGTATTAAAAAACATTCGTGTTTATAAAGGTAGCGAAGAACAAGTATCAGTAGGCATTGCAAAAAATCTGACCATTCTTATTCCACGCGGTCAATATAAAAATCTCAAACCTTCTATCAATATTAATTCATCATTGATTGCTCCCATTACTAAAGGACAACCATTAGGTAAAGTTGAGATAAAACTTGATGATAAATTATTAAATAGCTCTCCACTGATTGCACTAAAAGCAGTTGATGAAGGCAGTCTTTGGCAACAAGCAAAAGACAGTGTTTTAATGATGATGGAATAAATATATGACTGATAATAAGCCAATAAACTCAACAATAGACCCCTCGCACTCAGTGGATGAGGATCAATTGATGACTTTTCCCTGTGACTTTTCCCTTAAAGTGATGGGAGAAAATACAGATAATTACCCAGCTTATGTATTATCAGTGTGTCAAGAGCATGTTACAGGCGTTGATGAAAGTGCTCTACATACTCGCCACAGTAGTAGCGGTAAATATATTGCCGTCACCGTAAAGTTAGTCGTGACTAGCCGTAAACAACTTGATGATTTGTATATTGAACTCAATAATCATAAACAAACAAAAATGGCTCTCTAAGAAATTGATATAAAGGTGATAAGCACAATGTCTGAAATAATAAATAAAAAAGAAAATACAACACAACAGGCTGAAAAACCTTGGAATGGTCGTTTTACTGAACCTACTGATGCTTTTGTTGAAGCATTTACCGCATCGGTTACCTTTGATCAACGCATGTATCAACAAGATATTACGGGTTCAATCGCTCATGCAAAAATGCTTACTCATATTGGCATACTAAATGAAGAGGAGTGTCAGCAGATAGTAGAGGGTTTGCATACCATAAAAAATACCATTGAAGCAGGGCAATTTAATTGGTCGATTAAATTAGAAGATGTTCACATGAATATCGAAGCAGCCTTAACCGATTTAATTGGCATTACGGGTAAAAAACTTCATACAGGTCGCTCCCGAAATGATCAAGTGGCCACTGATATTCGTCTTTATCTTCGTGATGAAGTTGATCTTATCGTGACTGAACTAAAACGCTTACAAACTGCATTAATTGATTTAGCAGAACAAGAAGCAGAGACCATTATGCCCGGTTTTACTCATTTACAAACTGCACAACCTGTGACTTTTGGTCATCATATCCTTGCTTGGTTTGAAAGTCTTGAACGTGATCATCAACGTTTTCTTGATTGCCGAAAAAGAATTAATGTGATGCCTTTAGGAGCAGCGGCTTTAGCAGGTACAACCTACCCTATTGATCGTGAATTTACAGCACAATTATTAGGTTTTGAAAATATCTGTGAAAACTCTTTGGATGCGGTCAGTGATCGTGATTTTGCTATAGAACTCACGGCAAATGCCGCCTTATTAATGACCCATCTCTCACGTTTTTCAGAAGAACTTGTATTATGGGCATCCGCACAATTTAATTTTGTGGAATTAAGCGATAGTTTTTGTACAGGCTCATCTATCATGCCACAAAAGAAAAATCCTGATGTACCCGAATTGGTACGCGGTAAAACAGGCAGAGTGAACGGTCATCTTATTAGTTTATTAACGCTCATGAAAGGACAGCCTCTCGCATATAATAAAGATAATCAAGAAGATAAAGAACCATTATTTGATACTGTTGATACATTAAAAGGGAGTCTAAAAGTGTATGCTGATATGATGCAACATATTAAAGTCAATAAGCAAGTCATGCATGAAGCCGCTAGTCGAGGTTTTTCAACAGCCACTGATTTAGCCGATTATTTAGTCCGTGCGGGTGTACCTTTTCGTGATGCTCATGAAGTTGTCGGTAAAGCGGTGCGTTTAGGGATTGATACACAACGTGATCTTGCTGAATTATCTTTAGAAGAACTACAAGATTTTTCAAGTGACATTAAAGCAGATGTTTTTTCAGTCTTAACCTTAGAAGGATCAGTAGCAGCACGCGATCATCTTGGTGGTACAGCTCCCAATCAAGTCCGATCAGCGGTTAAACGAGCAAGATTAAGAATTGCACATTAAGAACAATTCTTAATAAACAAACATATAATGCACAATTTAGTGCACATTATTTAATGTAGATTCAGTTGAATTCTTTCATTCGCTTGTTCTGTTAAACAACGATTTAAAGCGTCTGAAAAAGTTTCATTACTGCGATCATCATACCAATCATTATCTTTATAATCAAAATGATAACCTCCTGACTTAGCGGCCAGCCATAATTGTAAGGCAGCTGTTTGACGATTAATAATAATCTGTGACTTATTCACCATAAATATAGTTAATATGCCATCTGAAGATTCATAATCAATACCATTATCCAATTCCTCTAATTCATCTTCAATTTCGATGATTAGCTGTTCTATAATTTCTTTAAATTCACTTTCATTGATTGTCATATTGAGTTATTACCCTTTAATTTATTAGTTAATATTGGAGTATTTAATCATAAAAACAAGGGTTTTTATTGGTAAATACTGGGTATATTTTTATCACTATTTTTCAAAAAGTAAACCTAAAATATTTTTAAATCATTATAATTAAGAAAAAACTAATAATGTTAGTTATTATCAAAATCAGATTTGTCTTTATTTTTGGGGTAAAATAGATATTTACTTAATTAAAGAAAAGCGAATATGACCTCATTAAAAGATCCTAAACAGAATAATACAACACTCCCAGCAGCAGGTTTTATGACATTACTGGGTTGTTGGTTATATGATTTTATGCTACTTTGTGCTGTTTGGTTATTAGCAGGAATTGCCTATATTATTCCTGCACAAATGATTGCTCAAGTAGATTCCAGTGCAACTAATAACCTATCCACCACAGAATTTACGGGTCCGTTATTTTATAGTTATTTATTTTTTGTCAGTTGGTTCTTTTTCGCTTGGTTTTGGACACATGGCGGACAAACTCTGGGGTTAAGAACTTGGTCTTTACGTTTACAAACAGAAGAAGGTCATATTCTAACGTGGTTACAAACCTTATTACGTTTTTTAATTGCTGGAACTCCTTGGCTGATAGCCTTATTTTTTTATGATCAAATCACCACCAAAAAATTATTACCTTCTCCTTATCAATACAGTGTTTTTATTATTGGTTTTAGTGGCTTATTTTGGATCTTAATTGATCAACAAAAACGTAGTTTATATGATATATTTTCTCGTACCAGAATTGTTAAATTACCTAAAAATAGGAAGTCCATTCATTGAAACAAAAATTACTCATTATTGATGATGAACCCAAAGCTGGACATCTTATGGCACGCTATTTGAGTGATAGTTATCAGTGTCAAGTTTTTCTTGATCCTGTTGAGGCAGTCAATTATTTTTTACAAGAAAAAATCGATCTTGTTATTACTGATATGCAAATGCCAAAACTGAATGGTGCTGAAGTATTAGCAAAAATACGAGAAGTCAATGCTCATATCCCTGTTATTATTATCACTGCGTATTCTAATATTGATAATGCTATTGAAGCATTACGCTTAGGGGCTACAGATTTTATTAAAAAACCATTTGATATTGAAGAGTTAAAAGTTATTATTGATAAAACTTTAAATGTCTCCTTACTTAAAGCTGAAAATTTACATTTAAAACACTGCTTAAAAGAACAACAAGATCAGGATGATCGTTATCGATTAATTGGTAATAGTGATGCCATGCAAAAAGTCTATGATATTATTAATAAAATTTCTGATATACGTTGTAATGTTATTATTGAAGGAGAAACAGGTACGGGTAAAGAACTCGTTGCAAGAGCCATTCACTTTCAAAGTCAATCCGCTCATAAACCTTTTATTGTGATTGATTGCGGTGCATTAACGGATAGTTTATTGCAAAGTGAATTATTTGGTCATGAAAAAGGAGCTTTTACTGGAGCCAATAAACAAAAAAAAGGTTTACTTGAAACAGCTTCGGGTGGCACATTATTTCTTGATGAAATTTGTAATATTTCTGATAATATGCAGACAAAATTATTACGAGTCGTACAAGAACAACAGATTACTCGTGTTGGAGGCATAGAAGTCATTAATATTGATGTACGATTTGTAGTGGCTACCAATCAACCAATGGATAAAATGGTATACGATGGTCGCTTTAGAGCCGATTTATATCATCGTTTAAATGTTATTAATATACAAGTTCCTCCTTTATCAGCACGTTTAGATGATATTCCTTTGCTCACCAAGGTAATGATTAAACGTTTTTCTGATAAATATAAACGTAATATTAGTGATTTTGATCAAGCATCTAAACAATTACTTAACCATTATCATTGGTCTGGTAATGTCCGTGAATTGAGCAATATTATTGAACGCACAGTGGCTTTATCAGATAACCATATACTACACCTAGATGAAATTCCTACTTCAATTACAACGTTTGAAAAAGATCAAAGTCATACTATAGATTATGATCAACCAACACTTTCTAAACTTGAACAACGTTATATAATAAAATTATTAGAACAAAATAAGGGTAATAAAGAAAAAACAGCGTCTATTTTAGGTATAAATAAATCAACACTTTGGCGAAAACTAAAAGAATATTAAAAGTACAATATGGAAAGGG